>NZ_MVPX01000494.1:0-27469 GCF_002043085.1 Gordonia sp. i37
CTCCCCGCCACACAATCGCGGATCGCGGCCGCCGACAGGGGTGCGTGATCGCCGGCGTCCGGGTGTGGCATACCGACCTTGGTGGCAATCGTCACCTCGTCCCGTCGGTCCCGGATGGCTTGGCCGAGAATCTCTTCCGATGCTCCGCCGGCGTAGACGTTGGCGGTGTCGAGATGATCGACGCCCTCGTCGAGCGCGGCATCGATCATCGTGGTCGCCACATCGGCGTCGACGGTGTCGCCGAAGGTCATCGTGCCCAGGACGGCGGACGTGCGGTGTAGGTCGATCATGCGGGAACTCCTTGGATCTCGGCGTCGGCGGTGGCCGCTTGCAGCCGGGAGACGAGGTGGCGGGGTTTGATCCCTACCATCGTGGTGGGGTCGAGCGCTGCGTTGCGCAGCTCGCGGGTGTACTGCGCGGCGGGATCGGTGAGAACCGCAGCGGTGTCGCCGATCTCGACCAGTTGTCCGCTGCGCATGACGACCACCCGATCGCTGATCTCACGCACCACACCGAGGTTGTGTGAGATGAACAGGTAGGTGATCGGACGCTGGCGCTTGATGTAGCGCAGCAGGTCGAGCACCTGGGCCTGCACCGAGACGTCGAGCGCGCTGGTGGCCTCGTCGCACACGAGCAGCTCGGGTTCGCTGGCCAACGCGCGCGCTATGCCGATGCGCTGACGCTGGCCTCCGGAGAACTCCGCGGGTTTGCGCCGCAGTGCGGTGGAGGGCAGGCCGACCTGGTCGATGAGCTCGGCCGCGCGCCGCTCGCGGTCGCGACGGGACCGAATCCCGCGTAGCCGCAGGGGTTCGCCGACGATGTCGACGGCGGTGTGGTGCGGGTCCAACGAGCCGTAGGGATCCTGGAAGACCATCTGGATTCGGGATCGGTACGGGCGCAGCGCTTTTGCCGACATCCGGGAGATATCGACGCCGTCGATGCAGATCCGTCCCGAGGTCGGGGTCAGGAGCCGGACGATCGATTTCGCGAGAGTGGACTTGCCGCAGCCGGATTCGCCGACGACTGCCATGGTGGTACCGGCCTCGACGTCGAAGCTGACGTGGTCGAGTGCACGGAACACGCCGTCGGGGGTCGGGTAGTCCATCACCAGGTCGGTGATGGACAGCAGTGGCTCGCTCACCGGGCCGCTCCTTCCGTGACGGGCGACTCGAGCCGCGGTACCGCGTCGAGCAGCCTCTTGGTGTACCCGCTCTGGGGTGTGCGCAGCAAATCCTCCGGATCTCCGCTCTCGACGAATCGCCCGCTCTTCATGACATAGATGCGGTCCGACATCAGCCGTGCCACACCGAGATCGTGGGTGATGATGAGCATCGCCACGCCGGTGCGTTCCTGCAGTTCGAGCAACAGGTCGAGGATGCTCGCCTGGACGGTGACGTCCAGAGCGCTGGTCGGCTCGTCGGCGACGATCAGTTCGGGGCCGGCGGCGAGCGCCGCGGCGATGAGCACGCGCTGGAGCATGCCACCGGAGAGCTGGTGCGGATACTTCGCGAGTTGGCTATTTGCTCGTGGAATGCGCACCTGCTCAAGGAGTTCGACGGCCCGGGCGTTGCGTCGGGCCCGGCCGGTGATCCCGCTGTGACGGACCGCGTCGCGCAGTTGGGCGCCGATGGTGTGGACCGGGCTCAGCGCGGTCATCGGGTCCTGGGGGATCAGGGCGATGTGGCGGCCCCGGATGCGGCGCAATTGCCCGGTGTTGCCGAGGATCTCGTGGTCTTCGTACCGCGCCGATCCGGACAGGACGGCGAGGTCGTCGGGCAGCAGTCCGAGGACTCCCATTGCCGTTGTCGACTTGCCGGAGCCGGATTCACCGATGATCGAGACGGTTTCGCCCGGCGCGATTGCGAAGGAGACACCGTCGACGGCGCGCACGATCCCGGTAGCGGTGATCAATTCGATCTGCAGATCGTCGACTTCGAGGAGATTGGTCATGGTCATGCTCAGACGTCCTTTCGCTTCATCGACAGCCGCCCGATGAGACCGCGCCCGCCGGTTCGGTCACGTAGTCCGTCGCCGAGGAAGTTGACACCCACCACCAGGAGCACGATCACCAGGCCGGGCAGGGTCACCAGCCACCACGACGTGGTCACGTAATCCTGTCCGTCGGAGATGATCCGGCCCCAGGTGGCGAACGGCCGTTGCGGGCCGGCACCGAGGTAGCTCAGGGCACTCTCGAGAAGTACCGCCTGGGCAAGGAGGAGCAGGACCACGAGCGAGACCTGCTTGACGATGTTGGGCACGATGTGGCGCCACACGATCGCGTTGTTCGTCAGTCCGAGCACACGTGCCGCGGCCACATACGGTTTCTCGCGTTCGACGAGGGTCAACGATCGCGTGAACCGGGCGATCTCGGGCCACTGGGCGATGGCGATCACGAAGGTGATCACCGGCACGGAAGCACCGAACAGGGCGACCACGAGGAGCAGCATCATCAGCAGCGGCAACGAGAGTTGCGCCTCGAGGAGGCGGCTGACCACCGTGTCGGCCCATCCGCCCCGATATCCGGCGAACACCCCGAGGGCCAGGCCGATGAGCCCCGACACCACCACGGCCAACACCCCGATGGTCAGCGACACCTGGCCGCCGTAGAGAACCCGGGCGAGCAGGTCACGGCCGAGCTGATCGGTTCCGAACAGGTGGCCGTCGGTCAGTGGCGGCAACCGTCGCTGCGCGAGATCGGTCTGGTTGGGGTCCGGCAGCGGCAGCACCCGCGCGAAGGCCACCGGGAGGACCACGATCAGCACCGCGATCGCACCCATCCACACCTTCAGTCGGCTGTCGCGGGCCCGTCGGGTGGCCCCGGCCTGCGCGACGTCGTGCGGGGTGACCCGACTCGGTCGTTCGTGCTCGGGCGCTTCGATGAGAACGGTCATTTTCCGGTGCCCTTTCCGAGCCGTACCCGCGGATCGAGCAGCGGATAACAGAGGTCGACGAGAAGTTGGACGAGGATCGCCAGTACCGCGGTGACGAGCACGGTGGCCTGGATGAGGGGGTAGTCACGCGTCTCGAGCGCCCGCACCACCAGCGATCCGACGCCGGGCCAGCCGAAGACCACCTCGACCACGACGACGCCGTTGAGCATCGACGCGAACCGGGTGCCGAGGGCGGTCACCACCGGGATCGCCGAGTTGCGCAGCGAATAGCGCCAGATGAGCTCCCGCTCGGAGACGCCACGTGAGCGTCCGACGACGACGTACGGGGAGTTGAAGGCGCCCACCATCTCTCGCCGGACCATCCGCGCGATCAGCGCGATCTGCATGACGGCAATGGTGATCGTCGGGAGGATGAGACTCGACCAGGTGGTGAAACCGGCCGCCGGCAGGACCGGGATGAGCACCGCGAAGAAGGTGATCAGCATCAGCCCGGTCCAGAAGTCGGGCATCGACTGTCCGGCGATGGTGACCGCATTGGCTGCGAGTTCACGTCGGGTGTCGGCGCGACGCGCCATCCAGATGCCGAGCGGGACCGAGACGACGGTGGTCAGCAGGATCGCCGAGATCGCCAACGTGATCGTGTAGGGCAGTCGGTTGAGAACCACGTCGAGTGCCGGTGCCTGGAACGAGTAGGACTCGCCGAGATCGAGGTGGACGACGCCTTCGAGATAGCGCCAGTACTGCACGAAGATCGATTGGTCGAGACCGAGATCTGTGCGGATCTTGGCCAGATCCGCACTCGTCGCCAGCGGACCGGCGATCGAGTAGGCGGGATCACCGGGCGCCATCCGGATCAGCACGAACACCGTGGTCAACGTCAGGAAGACGGTGAGCAGGCTCTGTCCGAGGCGGCGCAGGATGTAGCGGGGCATCGGCGCGCGCAGGGCCCGCATGAGCTGCGCCGACTGCGGGATCGAGGCCGTCGGCCGGCCCGGCGCGGCTGCAGAGAGCTGAGTCATAGGTGACCTTTCTGGGAAACCTGTTACTTGGATCACAATGCCATCTTTGCGTGCAATGCGCAAGAACCGATCAACAATTGCGCATTGTGCGCATCTTGGCTACAGTCGTCGTATGTCCTCGGTCACACCTTCAGGAGGTCGACGATGACCGGTCCTGTTCTCCCCATGCAGTTCTCGCGTCGGGGATTCCTGCGCACTGGCGCCCTTCTGGGCGTCGGGGTGGCTGCGGGCTCCGCGCTGTCAGGGTGCGCGACACCCACCGGAACGCCGGGGCCGACCACCCTGAGCATCGCGCTCAACCGATCACTCAACTCGCTGGACAACAAGCTCCTGCAGTACGACGCGGCGCTGACGATCCAGCGGGCGGTCCGGCAGTCGCTCACCGAGATCGACGCCGACCTCAAGCTGCAACTCGTGCTCGCCGACGAGTTCCGGATGACCTCACCGACGCAATGGCTGGTGCGGCTTCGGCCTGGGATCCGTTACTCCGACGGCACCCCCGTGCAGGTCGCCGACGTCTCGACGGCCCTGAAGATGTACAGCCAGGTGGACGGGTCTTTCGTGGCGGCATTCTTCCCCGAGTGGCCGACCGTGCAGCAGATCGATGATCGCAGCTTCACCCTCAACACCACCCGACCGGTCCCGGTGCTCGACTACCTGATGTCGAATGTGCTGATCACGCCCGCCGCCGCCAACGTGCCGGAGGATCTGCAAACCGGTGTGGGGACCGGGCCGTACGTGGTGACCGCCGCCGACCGCGGCACCGGCAACTATTCGCTGACCCGCAACGAGAATTATTGGGGGCCAAGGCCGTCGATCGGCTCGATCCAGGTGCGGTTCATCCCCGACGAGTCGAGCCGCGTCGTGGCGCTGCGCAGCGGCGAGATCGACGTCATCGACTCGATCACCCCCGACGCCGCCGATCAGATCTCCGGTATCTCCGACATCACCGTCGAACGCGCCGACGGCGTCCGGCTGAATCAGTTGTTCTACAACTTTCGCAAACCACCGGGCAGCCCGATGGCCGACGCGCGAGTGCGTCGGGCACTGTCCTATGCGATCGACGGCGATTCGCTGCTCGACCATGTGCTGCAGGGCTCGGCCGCACCGTCGCTCGGCGTGGTGCCGACCAGGCTTGACGGCGCCGTCGAGACCGGCCGCTTCGTCTACGACCCCGACCGTGCGCGCTCCGAGCTCGATCAGCTCGGGGTGCGCAACCTCGGCATCACGATCATCTGGGAGACAGGCGAATTCGCGGCAGACACCTCGATCATGGAGTCGGTCGTCGAAATGCTGGGCAAGGTCGGCGTACGAGCCAGACTGCAGCAGTTCGAGCCCGGCGGCGACATCGCCACGTGGCGTCAGGGACGTGGCGGCGACTGGGACGTGATCGGCAACGGCTACCCCAGCCCGACGGGCTTGGCGCTGACCATCATGCAGGGCATGTACGCCGGGACGCCCGAGAAGGAGAAGACCCGCGACACCTATCACGGGTACCAGTTCCCCGAGGTCACCGCGCTGATCACCCGCGCTTCCGAGGAACCCGATGCGAGCAGGCGGGCAATACTGCTCGCCGACGCCCAGCACAAGATCGCCGACACCTTCCCGATGATGTGGTCGTTCGTCCCCAAGGCGGTCGTGGCCCACCGGTCGCGCGTCGGCGATATCCGGTTGCGGCCCACCAATTCCTACGAGATCGCCACCGTCTCGCTGAAAGGCACGAACGCATGAGCACCCAGCACGTGAGCAACCCGCACACGGACGTCACCGCATCGGGACGCCGCGAGGTGCTCCTGCCCGCACCACAGGTCCAGAATCACGCCGCCAACCTCGCGATCCTGCCCGACGGCTCGCTGGCGTGTGTGTGGTTCGCCGGCACCCAGGAGGGCGTGGCCGACATCAGCGTGTGGCTCTCGCGACGCGGCGCCCATGCCGATGAATGGTCGGCGCCGGTACAGCTCTCCGACGATCCCACCCGGTCGGAGCAGAATCCCATTCTCCACGTGCATGATTCGTCGACGGTCTGGCTGATGTGGACCTCACAGCACGCCGGCAATCAGGACACCGCACGCGTGCTGCGGCGGATCTCACGAGATGGCGGGACCACGTGGGGCGCCGCTGAGGTGATGCTTCCCGAAACGGCATCCGGAGGCATCTTCGTGCGGCAGCCACCGCTGCGATTGCCCGGCGGGCGCCTGCTCCTGCCGATCTTCCACTGCGTCAAGGTGCCCGGTCGTCGGTGGGCCGGGGAACACGATTACAGCAGCGTGATGGTCTCCGACGACGACGGCTCATCGTGGCGCGAGGTCGAGGTCCCCGACAGCATCGGATGCGTCCACATGAACATCGGGCGGCTGTCCGACGGCATGCTGGTCGCGTTGTACCGCAGCCGCTGGGCCGACCGCATTCACCGCAGCGTCTCACGTGATGACGGCGAGACCTGGTCGGCGCCGGAACCCATCGAGCTCCCCAACAACAACTCGTCGATTCAGTTCGTCGTCCTGCCCGATGACCGACTGGCGTTGGTCTACAACCATTCGTCGGCAGAGCAGGCCACCGGTCGGCGTGAGTCGCTCTACGACGAGATCGACGACGACGGGATCATCGACTCGGCAGCGGCGACGACAGCGACGACAGCGGCGGTCGATACCGTTGAGAAAGCGGCATTCTGGGGCGCACCGCGCGCGCCGATGACCCTGGCGATCTCCGACGACGCCGGCCTGAGCTGGCCGATACGACGCGACATCGAGGACGGAGATGGCTACTGCCTGTCCAACAATTCACGTGACGGACTCAACCGTGAGTTCTCGTACCCGTCGATCGTGTTCGCGAACAACACCTTTCATGTGGCCTTCACGCGGTTCCGGCAGGCGATCGAGTACGTGGAGATCAGCCCGGACTGGATCGGGTACCGCACGTGAGCGCCTCGGAGCCGGCGACCGTGGTCACCGGCGCGAGTTCGGGTATCGGCGCCGCGATCACACGGCGCCTGCTCGACGACGGCCGGCGCGTGATCGGTCTCAGCAGACGCGATCCCGGCCTCACCGACGACCACTTCGAGTGGCTGGCTGCCGATCTCACCGACACCGTTGCACTCCGTGAGACACTCGCCGGCATCGGGCGCATTGATGCCATCGTGCATGCCGCGGGGCTGCAGCGGTCGGGATTCCTGGGATCGCTGGATCCCGACGACGGACTGGCGATGTGGCGTGTCCACGTCACCGCCGCCGAGGTCGTCGTCGACGCCCTCGCGCCCCGTATCCGCGACGGCGGACGCATCGTGTTGATCGGCAGCCGCACCATGACCGGCAACCCCGGCAAGAGTCAGTACGCCGCCACCAAGGCGGCACTGACCGGGATGGCGCGCTCCTGGGCCGCCGAGGTCATCGAGCGCGGCATCACCGTCAACGTGGTGGCGCCCGGCCCCACCGAGACACCCATGCTCACCGACCCGGCCCGCGCGGAGACTCCCGTACGGGTTCCGCCGTCGGGACGGCTCGTGCAACCCGAGGAGGTGGCAGCGCTCGTCGCCTTTCTACTGGGTCCGTTCAGCGGGAGCATCACCGGTCAGACCATCGTCCAATGCGGAGGGGTCTCGCTGTGAATGACACAGTGGCGAAAGATGTCAATGACACAGTGACGAAAGATGTCTGGGTACTCGCCGATGACCTGTCGGGGGCGGCGGAGTGCGCAGCAGCCTTTCTCGGCACCGGCCGACCGGTGACGGTCCACCTCACCGCCGACCGTCTCACCGACGGTGCGCCCACGGCCGACGGGGAGGTGACCGTCATCGACCTGAACACGCGAACGATGAACGAACCGGCTTGCGCGGCCCGCACATTGCGTAAGGCACTGGACGCCGTGCCCACCGAAGCCGTGCTGGTGAAGAAGATCGATTCGTTGCTGCGCGGACACATCCGCGCGGAGGTCGGAGCGCTCGCCGACCGTGGGCCGGTACTCGTCGCCGCAGGTCTTCCGGTTCTCGGTCGACTCGTCGTCGACGGCGTCCTGCATGTAGACGGGACCCCGCTCCACCACACCGACCACTGGTCGGCCGAAACACGTGTGCCACCGGAGTCCATCGCGGCGCTGCTACGCGACCTACCGACCGAGGATCGGATCTCGATCCACGACGTGCTCACCGACGCCGATCTCGACGCGATCGTGCAGTCGGCGGCGGACACGCGCACGCAGTTGGTCGGCACCGCGGCCCTGGCAGCCGCGGTCGCGAGGGTTGCAGTGCCACACTCTGATTCCTCGGTATCCGGCCCCATCGACCGAGGCCCGGTGACGCCCCGGATGACCGACCGCGTGTTGGTGGTCGCCGGGACAGCCGCACCCGCAGCGCGCGAGCAGATCACCAGGCTCGTCGACGCCGGCGCATGTCACATCCGGCTCCCCGCAGCCGATCTGCTCGCCGGAACCATCGAGGCCTCCGCGCTGCACGCGTCGCTGCGTGAGCATCGTGTGACCGTCGTATCGGTGTCGGGCGAGCTCGACGCCGCCCGTGCTCGCGTCCTCTCGTCACGACTCGGGGCCGTGATCGCCGACGCGCAGGCCGCCACCACCCCCGATCTCGTGCTCACCGGCGGCGAGACAGCCCGTGGAGTCCTTGATGCCCTGGGGATTTCACTGCTCCGGCCCTATCACGAGATCCACCACGGGGCGGTGCTGTCCTGCACACCGGAGGGCCGGCGGCTGGTGACCCGGCCCGGAAGCTTCGGCGACGCCGACAGCTTCACCACCATCGTCGATCACCTACTCGCCCCCGCCACCGACCACGCCGCAAACACGAAGGCCGCACACACCGAGGCCCTACACCCAACGGCACTACACGCAAAGGAATCATCATGACCGCGAGCGAAACCGCGCCCCTGCCCGTCGTCGCACTGACCATGGGAGACGGCGCGGGTATCGGGCCCGAGGTGATCGTCGGCGCTCTGTTGACGGCCGAGGCCCAGGCGATCTGCAACACGGTGGTGATAGGCGACGCCGGGCGGCTCGCCGCCGCGGCGGACATCCTCGGTGTGAGCGCCGATATCGTCCGCGTCGACACCGTCGAGGATGCGGTACCGGCGCCCGGGCGCATCAACGTCATCGACCTCGATCTGCTTCCCGCAGACCTGCCGTGGGGTGAACTGTCCGCGGTGGCAGGTCACGCTGCCTACGAATATATCCGGGTGGCAAGCGAATTGGCGGTGGCCGGCCGGGTCCAGGCGATCTGCACCGCCCCGCTGAACAAGGAGGCACTGCATTCGGCCGGACACATCTATCCCGGGCACACCGAGCTGCTGGCGGATCTGACCGGCACCGAGGAGGTGTCGATGATGCTCTCGACACCGAAGCTCAAGGTCATCCACGTCACCACCCACATCGGTCTGATCGACGCCGTGGCGCGGATCGAGCCCGGGCTGGTGGAACGGACGATACGTCGCGGCCACGAGGCCCTCGTCGCGGCCGGCAACCCGAACCCGAGAATCGGTGTGTGCGGGATCAATCCGCATGCGGGTGAGAACGGACTGTTCGGCTACGGAGAAGAAGACGCCAAGATCGTGCCGGCCATCGAGCGGCTCACCGCCGATGGAATCGATGCCGTCGGGCCCCTCCCGGCCGACACCGCATTCTTCCTCGCCGGGCGCGGCGACTACGACTTGATCGTCGCGATGTACCACGACCAGGGCCACGGGCCGGTCAAGGTTCTCGGAATCGAAGCAGGCGTCAACATCACTGTGGGCCTTCCGGTCATCCGCACCTCGGTCGACCACGGCACGGCCTTCGACATCGCCGGAAAGGGCGTGGCCGAGGCGGGTAGCATGGTCGAAGCCCTTCGTCAGGCGGCCGGACTCGCACACAGCACCACGGCCGCACGATAGGAGAACTCACGAGATGCGCAGTTCGCAGTCGCGACGCGAAGAGATCGTTCGGCTGGCCCGCTCCAGCGGCCTGGCCAGCGTCGACGAGTTGTCGGCGCAGTTCGGTGTCACACCGTCGACCATCCGCCGCGACCTGGGACTGCTCACCTCGCAGGGACTGATCGCCCGCACCCTCGGCGGTGCGATGGCCTTGACTCCCCACCCGGAGTCGTCGATCCATCAGCGCGCTTCCGAGGGATACGAGGCCAAGCGCGCGATCGCCAAATGGGCTGCACAGCAGGTGGGTTCCGGTGAGACGATCCTGCTCGACGCCGGCACGACGGTCGGCGCGATGGGCGAATTCCTCAGCGATGTCACCGATCTCATCGCTTTTGCCGCGGGGCTGACGGCGCTGGAGGCGCTGGCCGACGCCGACAACGTGCACGTCGAGTGCATCGGCGGCACTCTCCGGCACCTCAGCCAGGGGTTCGTCGGCCCGCTCGCCGAGGCCGCCCTCGAGCGCGTCACCTTCGACCGTGGATTCCTCGGAGCCGACGCGGTGGCCGCCGACCGCGGTATCTGTGAGGCTGCGCTCGACCAGACGCGACTCAAGGAGATCATGATGAGCCGTTGTGGCGAGGTGTACATCCTCGCCCATGCCGACAAGCTCGGGAAGCGGCCCTTTCATGCCTGGGCGCCGATACCGCCGGATGCCGTGCTGGTCACCGACACCTCCGCCACCGATGACCAGCTCGAACCTTTCGAGCGAGCCGGTATCGGTGTGGTGCGGGTGCCCTGAACTCCCCTGTTACCCCGGGCTCCCCCGCTACTCCGGGACCACCACGGCACGCCCGCGCAGATCGTTCGCCGCGAGCTTGCGGTAGGCATCGAGGGCGTCGTCGAGGGTGAAGCGCTCCACCGCAACATCGAGCACACCGTCGCGCGCCAGGTCGAGCACCTCCATGAGTTCATCACGGGCACCCCAGTAGGGGGCACGCACCGACACCTCGTAGGGCTGGGCGAAAATGCCCACCTTGGCCGTGGCCACCCCGTCTCCGAGTCCGACGATGGTCACATCACCCATCGCGCCGACCACACCCATCGCGGTGTCGATGGTCGGCTGATATCCGACGAAGTCGAATACTGCGGTGGCACCATCACTTCCGGTGATCTTGCGGACATTGGCGATGGCATCGGCGTCACTGAGCACTGCCTCATGCGCGCCAACCTCCTTGGCGAAGGCGAGCTTCTCCTCGGTCACGTCGAGCGCGATGATCCGGGAGGTGGTGAGGTGACGCAGCATCTGGATCGCGACGTGACCGAGTCCGCCGGAACCGATCACCACGGCCGTCGTGCCACCGACGAGCTTGCTCAGCGACGGCTTGATCGCGTGATACGGCGTCAGGCCGGCGTCGGTGAGCGGGACGGTGGTCACCGGATCCAGGTCACCGATCGGAACGAGATGCCGGGCGTCGTCGACGATGAGGTACTCGGCCATCGCGCCATCGGTACCCAGTCCGGGCGGCGTGATCCCCAATTCGATTGCGCGCGAACAGTAGTTCTCCAGCCCTCGAGCACAGAAGTGACACACCCCACATCCCCACGGGCCGTAGACCGCGACGGCGCTACCCTCGGTCACCGACGAGACCCCCTGTCCCACTTCGGCAACGACGCCGACCCCTTCATGACCGAGGGTCATCGGCAGGGGATACGGGAAGTTCTCCGCCGGCATGTTGAGAACGAAGTCGTCGGAGTGGCAGGCGCCCGCTGCGGTGACCTTGAGCAGTACCTGCCCGGGGCCGGGCGCCGGCTTGCTCACCTCACGGAGTTCGGGCTCGGCACCGGGCTTGATCATCTGGACGGCCTTCATCTGGCATCACCTTTCGTACGGTCTCGGTCCCCCCTCCGTACTACGCCCTCATGGCCGATTGCGCATATGTGCTCAGCCGGGAGTGATCCGGCTGGTCAGGAACTCGATGACACGACCGCGGCGGTTGAGCACGAACCTGTGTGCGGTCCCGTCCTTGGCGCGGACGGTGAGGCCGTTGTTCATCAGTCCGAGCGTCCGGTACCTCGTGAGTCCGGCGATGTCCCGGTACTCGATGCGGGTGCTCCCCGTCTGGACGTTGAACCTGTGCGAGTCGAATGTCATGCCGGTCTCGTCGAAGCGGAGCTTGCCTCCGACCGCTTCTGCGCCGCGCCAGTAGTTCGCAGCGACCTTCTCCCCCGTGTAGTCATGCATGCGGGCGAGGGTAGACCGCCGCCCCGAGGTGGACGGCGCCGATTCCGAAACGTCCGCCCCGTCGGTTTTGCGCGCAGTGCGCGCAATGATGGTCCTCACGTGTCGGGGTCGTCAGGATCTCCTGGTGCCAGAACGTCCACGCAGTGAGCCCGATCGCCCATGATCGAGGTCTCCCATCTCCACAAGGTCTTCACCACGCACTCGGGACCGGTGACCGTCCTCGACGACGTGACCTTCTCCGTGTCCGGGGGCGAGATCTTCGCCGTCGTCGGCCCGTCCGGTGCGGGCAAGTCCACGCTGACCCAATGCCTGAATCTGTTGCAGCGGCCCACCTCCGGTGAGGTGATCGTCAACGGCGAGAACCTCGCCCATCTCGACGCCGGCGCCTTGCGGGCCGCGCGGCGACGTATCGGAACCGTCTTCCAATCGGCGAATCTGTTGTCACGCAGAACCGCAGCCGAGAACGTCGCGCTCCCCCTCGAGTATCTCGGCGCGACCAAGGCCTCCATCCGTACGCGGGTGGGCGAGTTGCTCGATCGCGTCGGCATGGCCGACCGCGCCGATCTCTATCCCCATCAGCTCTCCGGCGGGCAGCGGCAACGCGTGGGAATCGCTCGCGCGCTGGCGCTCAAACCCGCGGTGTTGCTCTCCGACGAGGCGACCTCTGGTCTCGACCCGCAGGCGACGACGTCATTCTTGAACCTCCTCGGCGATGTCCGCGACGAGCTGGGCTTGGCCGTGGTGTTCATCACCCACGAGATGGATGTCATCACGCGAATCGCCGACCGCGCCGGTCGCCTCGATCATGGGCGCATCGTAGAGCAGGGGGCGGTGGCAGATCTCGTCCTCGACCCCGACTCGGTACTGGGAAAGGCGTTGCGCCCACACGGAACCGCCGCCCCCGCCGCGCCCGGCCGCAGCAGCGTCGAGGTGACCTACAACTCGGCGGCCGTACCACCGGACTGGATCGCACGGGTGTCGAGCACGATCGGTACCACCGTCGGTGTGCTCGGCGCCAACATCCAAAGCGTCGACGGCGTCACCGCGGGCGAGCTCACCGTCTCCGTCGAGAACCACTCGCTCGACGCCTTTGCCGCCGAGGCCGCCACCTACGGGATCACCGTCGGCGCAGGCGCACGTTCCCAGGAGGCCACGGTATGAGCGCGACCAGTCATCTGGCGGCGATCACCTTGCCGGTCAACGAGATTCCGTCGCTGCTGATCCCGGCCTTCGTCGACACCGTCCTCATGGTGAGCATCGTGATGGTGATCGTGTTGGTCGTCGGGGTGCCGCTCGGTGCGCTGATCCACAACCTCGCCCCGGGCGGATTGTTCGAGAACCGGTCCCTGCACACGCCGCTGTCCTGGGTGATCAGCATCGGACGGTCACTGCCGTTCCTCGTCCTGATGACGGCGATCATCCCGTTCACCCGTCTGCTCACCGGCACCAACATCGGGATCCCGGCCGCAGTCGTCCCGATGTCGATCGCCGGGATCGCCTTCTTCACCCGCATCGTCGAGAATTCATTGCGCTCGGTACCCACCTCTGTGGTGGAGGTGGCCAAGGCATCGGGCGGGTCGAACGCCCAGATAATCTGGACCGCACAGATTCCCGAGGCCCTTCCCAACATCGTCGGCGGCCTCACGATCAACACGATCGCGATGATCGAGTACTCCACGATCGCCGGCACCATCGGCGCGGGCGGCCTGGGATATGTCGCGGTCACCTACGGCTATCAGCGTTTCGATCACGGCGTGATGATCGCGACGATCGTCACCCTCATCGTCGTCGTCGCGTTGATCCAGGTGATCGGCGACGGCCTCGTCCGGCATCTCACACCGGAGAAGTCCCTGCGCAGCAGAACCATTCGCACCGATCGATCCGCTCGCACCAAAGTCTGACCCATCCCGCTCCCCTGCTCAGCCCACACCCACACCCACACGAAGGGCGATACCCCATGTCGCAGACCACCGGACCCCAGATCGACTCCACCGATTCCTCGCCACCACCACCGGGCGGTGACATCGAACTGCGCACCCGGCGTCGGTGGCCGATCTACGCCGCGATCGGAGTGGTTGTCGTCGTCATCGCAGCGATCATCGGCTGGCGCTTCGCCGGATCGGATACCAAGTCCGCCAACGACACTCCCGGAGCGACGCTGACGGTCGTGACCGCCGAGGGCAACGCCGCCGAGGAAGCGCTCGTCGACTTCGTGTCGAAGAATGTCGCACCCCGCTATGGGATCACCGTGGCGTTCAAGGGACTCTCGGACTCCACGACGCTGAACCGGGCGGTCAGTGACGGTGAGGTGGCGGGCACCATCTACCAGCATCGCCTCTGGCTCTCGCAGGTGCTCGACGCGAACCCCGACTTCCAGGAGGAGGCCGCAACTCCGGTGTTCCGCTGGGGATTCGGTATCTGGTCGGACAAGTACACCTCGCCCGCACAGATCCCGCAGAACGGCACGGTGTCGCTGTACTCCGACCCCGCGAACGAAGCGCAGGGCCTGTGGCTGCTCGAGCGGGCCGGTCTGATCACCCTGAAGCCGGGGGTGGACAAGTGGAAGGCCACGCAGGACGACATCGCGACGAATCCGAAGAACCTGCAGTTCAAGTTGCTCGACTTCGCCGCACAGTCGCGTGCGTTGCCCGACCTCGACGCCACCGTCGGCTACACCGAGTACTACCTCGCCGCCGACATCGACATCGCCAAGCAGATCTTCTCGCCGCCTGCGCCCGACGAATTCGCCGGGCAGCTGACCATCGGGTCGAAGTGGAAGGACGCCGACAACATCAAGAAGCTGGTCGCCGCTTTCAAGGATCCCGCCGTCCAGAATTACCTGCGCACCGATCCGCAGGTGAAGGACATCCTCTTGCCGCTTTGATAGGAGACGTCGGAAAACCGGTCAGGAATCGAGAAGCCTGGGTGCGGTCACCGGTCCTACCGTGAGGACATGACCACAACCATCGATTCCCTGTCCCTCGGCGCCACCGATCCCGGAGACGCCAAAGCGTTCTACGACAAGGCCTTCGGACTCGGTGATCGGCTTCGTCTGCACCACAGCGACGAGCCGACCACCGGGTTCCGTGGGTTCGTGCTCTCCCTCGTCGTCGCCGAGCCGGCGGTCGTCGACTCTTTCATCGACCCGGCACTCGATGCCGGTGCCGAGCTCCTCAAACCAGCACGGCGCTCCTTCTGGGGATACGGCGGTGTCCTGCGCACGCCGGATGGCGCGATCTGGAAGATCGCCTCGTCGTCGAAGAAGAACACCGGCGCACCGCTGCGGACGGTCGAGGACGTCGTGATGTTGATCGGCGCCGGAGACATTGCGACGTCCAAGGCGTTCTACACCGACCACGGCTTCGAGGTCGCCAAGTCGTTCGGCCGCAAGTATGTCGAGTTCGCCGGCGGACCGATCACGCTCGCCCTCTACGGGCGCAAGGCCGCCGCCAAGGACGCCGGCGTCCACCCGGAAGGCGAGGGCGCACATCGCATCCGGTTGTTCACCGGCACAGCCACGTTCACCGATCCGGACGGGTTCGTCTACGCATCGGACTTGTGACGCCGAGTGGTGCGGACGCGTCATCGGCAATCGACATACTCCAGATACGCTCGGCCGGCGATTGGTCGGCCGCCGAAACTGCCGTGATATTCGTAATTGCCGACGTATCCCGCACCGAGGCCGTAAACGAGGTCGTCGACCGCGCCGTGGATGCTGATGATGGTCCGCCCCTCCGAATCGGTCAGACTCCACGACAGAGATTGCGGTAGCCGCATGCACCTGCCGTCGGGCGTGACCCGTGGTTCGGGCTCGTGGCGATCGACCCGGAAATCGATGCCGGCCGTGTAGACCTCCGACCCGGCGGCCTCCACCGTCCGGACATACACCGCCTGTTGAATGATGATGTCGGCGGGCCCGAGCAACGTGACGAACAGGACCTGTGTGACGGCGTCGACGTTGAGCACATGGTAGGTGAAGAACGTCGCGGGCAGTGTTCGCCGGGTATTCGCGAGCAGGCTGTGAACGCCCACGCCCGTGGCGTACTCGACGGTGCACAGTCCGTCGATCGGTTCGCGTGTTCCTCGGTGGCTGACGGTGCCGCTGTACCGCGCGAGGAGACTCCAATGCTGATAGATCCCTGGAATATTGGCGAAATAGGAGGCCGACGCGGTGGCGGTGATGTCGACATCGACATCGACTTCGTCGTGGGAGCGGTGGACTGTGAAATGCGGATAGCGTCCGCGCATCGTCAGTTCTGATCCGAACCGCAGGTGACTGCCGTCCGGGCGGAAATCGCATTCCGCAGCAATGGATTGGGTGAAGAACTGGCGGCTCGTCATCGCCGCGGTGGCCGACACGGTGTACGCGGTGTCCTCGGGGGTGGTGACGATGGCGTGGTTGTTGGCGAATATTCGTACCCCTGGCGAACCCACTATCGCCATGACCCCGAACGTTCGGTGCGGTTCCGGCAGATCAGGAATCATCACGCCGTAATGCGCCCAGTTGCGGCGTCGGCCGGACGGGGTGCGCATCGGGGTCGCCGGATCGAACGGTTGCGTGTTGAGGTGTGCGTTGCGGTTGACCCTTTTGGGTATGGTCGCCGCGAAAGCGCGCAACCTGTCTCGGACTTCCATGTCGCCCCCGCCGTCGATTCGCGGCGCCGCTGCGACGCCCCCGGCGAGCTTAGCCGCCGTCGGCGATGATCGTGGCGATGTTGCGTTCGGCAACGGCGGTGATGGTCAGCGACGGGTTGGACGCACCGGCCGAGCCGGGCAGCATGGCGCCGTCATTGACGTAGAGGTTCCGGTATCCGTGGACGCGGCCGTAGGCGTCGCACGCCGTCCCCAGGGTGGCTCCGCCCATGCAGTGCGCCCAGGTCAGGTCGGGCTCGTAGACCACCGCATCGACCGGGAAGTCGGCGTGCCGCGCCATCACGTGACCGATCCGTTCGCAGTTCTCCGCGACGCCGCCGTTGCCACCGGCCGGCCAGTCGAGGATGACCTGTTGCGAATCTCGGTGGTAGCGAAAGGTTCCGCGGGTCGGATCGACCGACGTGATGCCCATCTTGATCGCCGAGGTGTTCATCGCTGCGGCAGCGGAATCCAGTGGTCCGAGAGAGAAGGTGCTGTTGACCATCACCCGGGCGAACTGCTCGGTGGTGTCGAAGAATCCGGCGGCACCGACGGCCGACTGCTGATCCTTACGACTGCCCCTGACTGCGATGTCGATGTTGCCGTTGCCGTTGTTGCCCCAGCCGGTTCCGATGTGTTCGTTGAGGTTCGGCAATGTTCCGGTGTCGCGGGCACGCACCAGCAGTCTGTTGGTTCCAAGGCATCCGGCTGCGAGGACGAGGCGGTCGGTCGTCAGGGTCCGCCTGGTGAGGACGTCGCCGTACGGGCTGACGTAGTCGACGTCGAGGGCGAACCGCCCTGTCGGTTCGACGTGGATGTCGTTGACCTGATGGCGCGGATGAATTGTCGCCTTGCCGGTGGCCTCGGCGCGGGGGAGATAGCTGTAGGTCAGCGAGTTGAGGGAGCCATTGGAGTTGGCGAGCGCGCTGCTGGTGGCCATCGGTGCGGCGCGACCGGCGATCTCGTCCCGCACAACGTTCCACCGCCAGTTGCCGGGAACGAAATATGGTGCATATCCGGCTTTCTGGCCGATGCGCCAGAAGTCTCGGCAGTTGCTGAAGCTGTGATCGCGATACACATCCGGCGGTACCACCGTCGCTCCGAGTCCTGCCAGAGCCTTCGGGTACCAGGTGGTGGCCATGTCGTCGTAGTCGACGACGCCCTTGAACACCTGGTTGAACGGGTCGCGCTTGGACTCGGCGGTGATGCCGATGTAGACCACCGATCCGCCGCCGACCGCCGCACCGCACATGATGGCCGAGTTGTTGTGCCAGCTGATCTCGAAGATCCCGCCGAAGTCGTCGACGGCGGCCATCGCGCCGAGGGTCTCGGCGTACGCGGGCACCGTGAGCGCCGACGAGGCGGATCGCTCGGCAAGGGATCGTTGGGCGTGCCACAGCATCCGGCCGTCCCATCCGAAGATCTTGCGCCACGGGTCGTGTGGCCACCGCGATCCGCGTTCGAGCACGGTCGTTTGAATCCCGGCCTCCGCCAGTCGAAGTGCGCTGACCGAGCCGCCGAACCCGGAGCCGATGACGATCGCCTCGGAGTGTTGACGGGGCGGGGTGACCGGCCGAAAGATCTCCGGCACCAGCGATTCGTATCTGCCGTGTGCCGCAGGTAGCGCCGCGCTGCGCCCCGCACCGACGGTCGCCGAGACGCCGGCAGCTGTGACTCCGGCAGCGGTCAACCGCATAAACGATCGACGATCCATCATCTTTCGCGCCCCCAGGGAACCCCATCCCGACCCCGAATCAATTCGCCGAGAGTAGCGCAGAAGCGCCGAACCTTCTGAACGACAACGAATTTGCGTACTTTGATGTGACGAATGACTTGACCTGTAACCCAGCGGCGATGCCACCCCCGCCGCAGCCGACACTTGACTGTTACCGAGCGTCACATCTACTGTCATGCCACTATGCCTAGTGGCATACATATCATCGATCGTTGACATGGACTAGGGAGTGAACATGGCCGACCGGGGTGATGCCGTGCTCAGGCGTATCGGGCGACTGACCCATCGGTTCGCCGCGTGGATCGTTCTGTTCTGGGTGGTACTCGCCGCCGCGCTCACCGTGACGGTCCCGCAGCTCGAGCACACCGTCTCGACCAGATCCGCCGATTTCGTTCCCGCCGACCTACCGGCCAACAAGAGCCTGGAGCAGATGGCCAAGGACTTCGGCGTTCCGGCGTCCAACGCGGTGGGCAGCGTGGTCCTGGTCAGCCGCAACGGCTTCGGAGCCCCGGAGCAGAGGTACTACGGCGCCTTGGTGCGGGCGTTGGTCGCCGACAAGAGCAACGTTGCCTACGTGCTGGACACCTACGGCAACCCGGTGACACGCGACATCGCGCTGAGCCCCGACGGCAAGGCGGTTACCGTACTCGTCGCCAGTGCGGGATCGGCGGGCTCGACCCGCGCCCACCACGCAACGATTGCGATTCGCGACCACATCGCGGCACTCCCGCGACCCGACGGGCTGACCGTGCACTTCAGCGGGCCGACCCCTACGCTGTCGGATCTGTTCTCCGGCATCGACATGTCACTCCTGATCATCACCGGGGTCTCGGTTCTGCTGATCACGGTGATGCTGGCGCTCGCGTACCGCAGGTTCACGACCGCGTTGATCCCGCTGCTGACCGTGGGCCTCGTTCTCGCGATCGTCCGGCCGGTCATCTCCCTGCTCGGCGCACACGGCGTGCTCCCGGTATCGAACTTCACGATCGCGATCATGACCGCGTTGGTGCTCGGCGCCGGGACCGACTACGCCATCTTCGGAATCGCGAACTATCACCGCGCGCGCCGCGCCGGCGCAGAGGTCGTCGATGCGGTCACTGCCGTCTCGGTTCGTACCGCCCCGATCCTCATCGCGTCCGCCCTGACCATCGCCGCGGCCTGCGCGTCGATGGTGTTCACCAAGATCGGCATGTTCGCCACGGCCGGCCCTCCCACAGCGATCGCAGTGCTGATCGCCCTCGCCATCGCGTTGACATTGCCCAATGCCCTCCTGTCCCTGGCGGGGCGACGCGGGCTCGCCGAGCCGCGGCCGTCGACGGAGAGACGGTGGCAGCATCGCGGCGCTCGAGTGATCCGGCATGCCGGGGTGTACACGACCGTGGCACTGATCTTCCTCATCGGAACCGCCGCCGCGACGACGACCCTGCGCCTCAACTGGGACGAGTCCGCGATGCCCGTCCACGCGACCGACTCGACCAGAGGATATGACGCTGTCCGGCAGCACTATCCGACGGCCGAGATCTCCCCGGAGTATGTGACCTTCCGCGCCGATCACGACCTGCGCAACACAGCCGATCTCGCCTCGCTGGAGCTGGCGGCGATGGCGTTGTCCAAGATTCCCGAGGTCGGGTTGGTCCGCTCGATCACGCGCCCCGACGGAAAGCCGCTGGCAGAGGCCGCCACCGGCTATCAGACCGGCATCGTCGGAGGCCAACTCGGCGCTGCCGAACACCGGATGTCGGCGGCCGAACCGCAACTGAGGACGCTCGCCGAAGGGGCGCAGCAGCTTTCGACCGGAGCAGATGCGGCGGCCGTCCAGAT
Organism: Gordonia sp. i37; assembly: GCF_002043085.1. Taxonomy (NCBI): domain Bacteria; kingdom Bacillati; phylum Actinomycetota; class Actinomycetes; order Mycobacteriales; family Gordoniaceae; genus Gordonia; species Gordonia sp. i37. The sequence continues at coordinate 20,193 of NZ_MVPX01000494.1, forward strand.
GCCCGCGGTGGTGTCCGGTACCCAGCAGGTGGTGTCGATGGCCGGTACCGTTCTCGACGGCCTCGACCAAGTCAATGGCATCGCCCGAACGGCGACCGGCGGCGACTCCCTGGCACAGACGCTTCCGGTGCTGCGCACGGCTCTGGCCACCGCCGCATCGGCCATTGCCGCACTCGACTCCCCGTCGCGGGAAGCGACCGAGGCCCTGACCGAGCTCGACGAGGTGTTCACTCCGTTGGTGGGCGAACCCACGCGGCAGTGCACGTCGAGTCCGGCGTGCGAGACCGCGCGTGCGGCGTTCGCTCAACTCGATCGTGCGCTCGGCGGACGCGCTTCTGCGGCCCTGACCTCCCTGCATGCCTTCGCCGGAGTCCCCACCGAGACGATCACCCGAGTTGCTGGACTACTGCCACAACTCAATTCGGCCTTGAGTACCGTTGATTCACTGTTGCAGCAACTCGCCGGGCGTTCCACCGAGCAGGTACGCGCCGACCTGGCTCGTCTCGAGCAGGGCGTGGCGGATCTTTCCAGCGGTATGTCGCAACTCGCCGATGGTCTGCACCAGGTGCGGGAAGGGACAGCGCAGGTGGTCGCTCTGACCGGGGCGTTGACCAAAGGGCTCCACCAGGCCTCTGAGTACCTGACCACCATGGGGAACGCCACGTCGACGGGTGCCGGATCCGGATTCTATCTGCCGCCGGATGCACTGCACGACAAGCGCTTTGTTGCCGGCTCCCGGCTCCTCATCTCGCCGAACGGGCGCACCGCACGCATGATCGTCACATGGAAGGTCAACCCCTACAGCCAAGAGGCGATGGCAGCCAGCCGTCAACTCCCCGCCGTCGCGCATCGGGCATTGACGGGAACCACCTTGGCCGATGCCTCCGTATCGACGGCCGGACTGGCGTCGCTGTCGGCGGATATGCAGGACCAATTGCATCGCGACTTCCTGATCTTCGCGTCGGTCGCCGCTGCCGCGGTCCTGGTCATCCTCACGGTGTTGCTGCGTAGCATCCTGGCTCCGGTCCTGTTGGTGGGCACCGTGATCCTGAGCTTTGCGTCAGCGGTGGGGGTGAGCGTGCTCGTCTGGCAGCACGTGATCGGCATCGACCTCGACTGGTCGGTGATCCCAGTGTCGTTCATGGCGCTCATCGCCGTCGGTGCGGACTATTCGATGTTGTTCGCCGACCGCATTCGCGAGGAGTCGCGAGCGGGGATGGTGCGCGGCATCATCCGCGGCTTCGGGAGCACCGGCGGGGTCATCACCACGGCCGGAGTGGTTTTCGCTGTCACGATGTTCGCCCTGATGAGCGGCACCGTCCTCAACCTCGTGCAGATCGGCTTCACCATCGGGGTCGGCCTGTTGCTCGACATCGCGATCGTGCGCACGGTTCTGGTCCCGGCGGCCATGGCGGTGATCGGAGAGAGGATCTGGTGGCCGTCGCGACCCACTCCCACGTCCCGTACGGCAAAGGTGTGACGAATGCGCGGACGATCCGCACCATACACCTGATGAGTGCGCACCGTGGTGGAGCGTGACTCGTCGCCCGGGCGACACTGTCGATTCTGTGCCAGACGTCGTGGTGGAAGCGGGTGCTGAGCCTCACGACGGTGGTCGCGGCGATTTTCGCAGGGGCGTGCGTGATCAGCGGCAGCGGATGGATTGTCGGTACATGGATATTCGCGGGCGCAGCTCTGGCCTACATGGCATTCGGAATCATGGCGAGCCTGGTATGCGTCTACATCCAGAACCGGCGGGTCCTGCGACCCGGATCACGGTGGGGATCCGGCAGCGACGAGACCCGGATTCGAATCGATACCCCGGCAACGACGCACGTCATCGACCGCAGCAAGATCCTCTCGGCGCGCACCGCCGGCGCACTGGTCATCCTGCGAGTCCGCCCGAAGGTGACTCTCGGACTCCCGACCGCGCTCTTCGCCGAACCAGCACTGAAGAACCTCCTCGACCGACCCTGAAGCGCTGCCGTGCCGACGCTTTTCTACTGTCGGCACACCGGGTTCCGCCGCAGGATCTCCTGACGAGGTCATGCTGCTGGGTCCACCACTGACGACCGGCACCGGAAAGCTCTCCACGGTTGATCTCAGGACGTCGGTATTGTCCGGTCCGGACGAACCTCGTTATATGGCAGCGACATTCGCGGAAGGCGGAAGGTAGGTGACGCCTGGGTTCCCTCCAACGTGCTTGCGCTCGTCATGGAGATGCACGTTGGTGACGCCATCGAGCGAGACCTGCATACTCGGAGCGTGGATCTAGTACGTCATCTGCGGGTGTTCGTCGCCGTCGCCGAGGAAGGCCATTTCGGTCGTGCCGCCGATAGGCTCGCGATGACGCAGCCTCCGGTGTCGCAGGGGTTGCGCCGATTGGAGAACACGCTGGGACTCGAGCTCATTCTGCGAACGAGGCAGGGAGCAGAGCTCACCGAGGCAGGTGCGGAGTTGCTTCCTCGCGCCCGCCTGCTCGTGGATGACGCAAGCGTTTCACCGATGTGGCCCGGTTGCTGCGCGACTCCGCGGGGGATGTGCGGTGGGGCCTGCCGCAGCACCTGGACGCCTCGATCGGAACCGGGGTGGCCTACGCACTCCGCGCACACGGCCGCCAACACACCGTGGTGGATACGTCATCGGCGCTGGTACAGCTCGTCCGATCCGGGGCGTTGGACGTGGCCATCATCGAGCATCCCTGTGTCACAGAAGGTTTGGAGGTTGGTCCGGTCACACAGTTGAGCCGATCGGTCCTGGTCGCGAGCGATCATCCGTTGACCTCCGCGAGGCGTCCGTCGCTGCGTATGTTGCGCGGCTTGGCACTCAGTTGCCCATCCCGAGACGATAATCCACCGGCGTTCGACGCCCTCATCGACCGTCTACGGGCGCGCGGACTCGACCCAGAGGTGCTTCCGTTCACCACCGCAGCGGCTCAGGCGGCGGCCGTCGCGTCCGGTGCGGCGTTCGCACTCGGATCGGCATCGACTCAGTCACCGTTCATCACGGCGGTGACTGTTACCGAGAACGATCTGGCGATACGGCTACGTGTGGTGTCGCGGACCGATTCCGTCCAGGACGCCGCCGACGCAGTGATCTCAGCGATCTGGACGTTGCGATGATCATCGATCCTGTGGGAACACAGGTGGCCCGCAACGTCGCGGCGATCTTCGCAGATGCCGGGTGCGCAGGGTGGGTGCATGCGCGGGTCATCGGCGGCCGCGCATCACAGGAGATCGATCTCGGCGCCGACCATCCGGTGGTGATGGCCTCGGTATACAAGTTGACTCTGGCAATCGCGTTCGCCCGGGAGGTCGACGCCGGGGAGATCGACGCATCGGAGCAGGTACTCGTGGATCCCCGCGCGCGGCCGGACGGACCGACAGGGTTGTCGTTGTTCGGCGATCCCGTTTCGTTGACCTGGCGGGACCTGGTGACCTCGATGATGGTGGTGTCCGACAATGCCGCGGCGGATGTCGTTCTCGAGCGGGTCGGACTCGAATCGATCGCCGCGGTCCTGGCCGACGCGCACACCACACACACCACCGTCGTGGATGGGGTCCGGCAAGTCCACGCACGGCTCGTCACCGAAACCGGCACCAGCACCGTGGCCGAGGCGTTCGCCGTGCTGGCCGACACTGATCGAGATCTTCAGGTCACCGCCTACGACGCCGCCTACACCAGTGCAACCACACCCCGGGATTGCACCCGCCTACTGGATTGCCTCTGGCGAGACGTCCTGGCAACCCCCGAGTCCAGCGCGTGGATTCGGCGTCTGATGGCGCAGCAGGTATCCCGGTCGCGCATCGCATCCGGCTTCAGTGTCGGTACCAGGGTGTGTGGCAAGACCGGCACCATCGGGCCGATCCGCAACGAGGTCGCGGTCATCGAGCACCCCGAGGAGTACACCATAGCGGTGGCCGTGTTCACGCGCAGCGCCCGCGGCGATGCCGGCGGACCGCGCGTCGACGTCGCGATCGGTGCGGTGGCGCGCGCAGTCGTCACCGCGCTGCGTACTCCCCGCGACTCCGACGGTTGAGCTCACCACCACGAAGAATCGGCGCTCGGTATCACTGTTGACGTGCTCCGATACTCGATGGCTATGCACGTCGGCGCCAGTGAGACTTTCCCAGCCGATGCCATCATGGGGTGATATCAGCTCATGTCTCCACAACACCTCCGATTCCGAATCCGATCTGTTCGCAAGGTGGCGACCCTGATCACCGCGATGGCGGCAGCAATTGCCGTCGCCGCGCCCGCCACAGCGGCCGCGCCCGCGACCGCCGATTCGATCGACGCGCAGATCCGGCACATCGCGACCGCCAACGACGTAACGACCGGAGTGTGGGCGCAAGATCTACGAACCGGCCGGGTCATTGCGGCGGTGAACTGCGAACAGCGGTACCCGGTGTTATCGATGTCGAAGGTCTACCTGGCCGCCGCGGTGCTCGATGCCGCCCGACACGGACTCCTGCGGATGGACTCCCGAGTACCCGTGCACGCCGATCACATCGTCGCGAACTCGCCGATCACGAGCACCTACGCGGGTCGCACCCTCAACTACTCCGAGATCGCCAAAGCAGCTCTGCAGTACAGCGACAACACGGCGGCCAATCTCATGTTCGCCGCGATCGGGGGACCACTCGGCGTCACCGCATACGCGCGCACAGCCGGAGATGGGGCCACAGTGATGGTCCGCGAGGAAACGGAACTGAACACCGCGTTCCCCGGCGACTCCAGGGATACGACGACGCCGCGCGCATGGGCCGCGGGACTGCGCTCGACCATGTCAGGAGCGCGCCTCGACCCGCGCGATCGCGTGACCCTACTCGGATGGATGCGCGGCACGCACACGTCGGACAAACGTTTCCGCGCCGACCTTCCGGCCGGATGGTCCACCGCCGACAAAACCGGCACCGGCGACTACGGCACCGCTAATGACGCCGGAGTCCTCTACGGCCCCGACGGAGCACTGATACTGCTGGTCATTCAGACCCGCAGCGCCACAAATAACTCCAAGGCAACAGCGCGGGACTCAGTGATCGGTCAGACCGCGGCACTCGTGACAGCACATGCCGCACGCTGATGATCCCGGCGAGAATGGTCGGCTGCCGCGTGATCGCGAGCGCTCGGTGCAGACTTACTATTGCTTAATGACCGATCAGTCATTAATAATGACTGCATGGTCACTAGATCTGCTCAGGGTCCCGTCCGTCTGTTGGGCCAGGTGATCGTCGTTTATGCCGTCGTGGCGATCAGCACAGTCGCCCTGCTGGGCATTCTGTCGGCGACTTCACCACATCTCGCGCCCACCGACGCGTGGGTCCACGCGATCATCGTCGGGGTGTTCGCCGTGGTCCTCCCGCTGCGCCTGCGTGGCGTCCGCTCCGGCAAACGAGGGAGCTTGCGCGCGATCGGGATCATCTCGGGTGTGCTGGTGGCGGTCAACGTCGCCGAGGCATCGATCCCCGGCTTTGTGCCGACATGGATGCGTGTGGAGATGGTGGCCATTGCCCTGCTCCTGGCGATCTCGGTGGTGCTCGTCATCCGAATCGCCACTGTCGGCGATAATGGGGCGCATGGACCGATCACGGCGGAGCGCTCCCGTCGCTGACGGCCCCCGTTCACGGGTGCGCTTGAGTGCTGACGCACGTCGGGCCCAGATCATGGCCGCGGCGATCTCGGTGATTGCCGAGCGCGGCTACGCGGCCGCATCGGCAACGGCGATAGCCATCACCGCCGAGGTCGCAAAAGGACTCATCTGGCGCTACTTCGATGACCGGGACGACCTGATGCGAAAGACGGCCGAACACATCGATGAGCGGTTGCGGACCGAAGTCGTCGACCAACTCGACTTGTCGCAGCCGGCCACCGACATCGTCCGGCAGGCCCTGCACCACCTGGCGTTGCTGACGCGCACGCACGCGGCGGAATTGCGGGCGCTTGATCACATAGTGCACAACCTACTCACTCCCGAAGGCGACCAGCGCCTCTCAGTCCACGATTACGAGACCGGCTACCGCCTCCAAGAGGAGCTGTTTGCGCGTGGCATCGCCGAAGGCTCCATGAACCCGGCCGACACACGCGTCATGGCGGTCACCTACCAGGGCGCTATCGACGCGATGCTCGGCTATCTCACCGCACATCCAGAGCTCAAACCCGCCATCTACGCCGAGCAACTCGCCAACCTCCTGATCAACGGCTTTGGCACTCGTGACCACGACGTGGGACCCGACGACGCCGGGCAGTGATCGCGTAGGCCGATTCGATGCGGGTTTCCTGTCGTTTGCGGTCGCGATGGTCGATTTGTATTCTGCCCCAAACTGATTCGATCATCGCTATTACCACCGCGCAGTACGCCTTGCCGCATTTGATGGTCGAGTCCGACATTCTCACTCCTCCGATGTTGCCGATGGTGGACTAGCCTGGCGGGATGCCGGGGGAACCGATTGCCACGCGCCAGCGGATCGGGACCTCGCTGGTCGACTTCGAGGTGGTGAGTGTCGAGGCCGAGGCCGCCGCCGGAGATCCAGTGCTGCTCGTGCACGGCTGGCCTGATGGCCCAGCATCGTGGCTGCCGCTCGCGAGGCATATCGCTGGTCACGGTCTTCGGGTGCTTGTGCCCGCGTGGCCCGGAGTGGGTGGTAGTGCCGCGGTCGGTGTGCCGGTGCGCGACGTGGCGAGCCAGGCCGGTCTTGTCCGGGCGCTCACAGAGTTGGTCGCGGCCATCGGGGTGAACGGTCCGGTGCATCTGGTGGGGCATGATTGGGGCGCGCTGGCGTCCTTCGGGGTCGCTGCGACGGCACCATCAACGATTGCGTCGCTCACGGCTCTGGGCGCCGGGTGGTCGCCACGGTCCGCGGCCGCCGAACTACCCGCCCCAGAGCAGCTGCACATGTTTTGGTATCAGTGGTTGCTGAATACCCCGATGGGGGAGCGATATCTCGCGACCCGTCGCGCCGAACTGGTCGCCCATCTCTGGCGACAGTGGTCGCCGGAGTGGCACTTCGAGACCGGGGAACCCGCGCGCGCGGTGGCAGCGTTCGGTACCGACTGGGCGGATGCGACTATCGGGTATTACCGCAACCGATGGTGGTGGGGTGAGGCCGCATCGCGTGAGGAACTCGCCGGCACGGACGCCGCCTTGACCGCGGCACGGCGAATCACCGTTCCCACGCAGCTGATCCACGGAGAGCGGGATGGCTGTTTTGCGCTGTCGACCTCGCGGGCGACCGAGCGGTTCGTCGAGGCCCACTACCGACACACGGCGTTACCCG
>NZ_MVPX01000495.1:0-9912 GCF_002043085.1 Gordonia sp. i37
CCCGCGGGTGCCCGTCGCCGCGCCGACCGGGCCGCTGCAGCCCTCGTTGAGCGGGTCGGGTCGTGCGAGGGCGAACCCACGTTGGGCGACCTACTGACGGCCGCCAGGGCACTGACAGGATGCGAGACCCGGCTCGTGCCTGCTGATTTCGGCTCGACCCGACTGTTCGGCATGGTGGTGCGGTTGCCGGTCGCCGACGTGGTCATGTTCGACCGCTACGCCCCGCCGACGCACCAGTTGTTCACCATCCTGCACGAGGTGGGCCATCTACTTTTGGAGCACGCGCTGATGGATGGAACAGCGGAGCCCGCAGAGTCCGGTTGTGGTGGATCGATCGCCGACGAGCGGGCCGCTGAGTACTTCGCTGCCCGCGTCTCACATCTGCTCCGCGTGCGATCGGCGCGGATGGCGAATCCGGACTCATCCGCCGCCCGAATCGCCGACACGTTGACGGGCGGGACTCCGTGATCGTTGCGCCCGTGGAGTACCTGTGGGGCTATGAATCCGACGTGATCGCCTTTCTCCTGGTGGCTCTGCTGGTGGTCTCAGGGGTGCTCACCCGCAGGCGCCCGGTCGGTTCGCGGTACCGGCTCGCGCTCGCAACACTTCTGGTCGGGGTGATGTTCTATCAGTCCACGGCGCTGATCTTCGTTGCCGGTGCGGACCAGGTGGCGGGAATCCACCGGCCGACGGCGTTGCTCACCCACGCGTTGGGGGTCGTCTGGAATTGCCTGACCGTGCTGCTTGCGGTGTATTGGCGGGTGGGCCGGGTGCCGACGACGGTGGTGGCGCGGGTGGTGGCGTTCGGTGCGGTCAGCGTGGGTGCGCTGACGGTGTGTTTCATCCTGCTGTACCCGGGCCCGACCGACCCCAACTACATTGTCGGGATCGAGCCAACGGTTGTGGGCAAGGTCTATGTTGCGGTGTACGCGGCGTCGATGCTGGCCGCGAAATCGATTGTGCTGTGGGTCTGTCTGCCCCAGATTCGTCAGATGTCACGCCGGCCGGCCCAGGTGGGGCTGGCACTGGTGTGCCTTGGTTCGGCGATGATCGCGGCGTTCGCCGTGTGCCGGATGACAGCGCCATACTGGCGGGCCGTACTTCCGGATAGCGCTGACGTTGTCGAGACGGTCGCCTTCGTCGCACACGTCGTCGGTGCGATCGTTTACGCTGCGGGCTTCGGCTTCATGGAGGCGAGGTCGTTGTTGCGGTCGGTTCTCGCCCACGCCGACGACGTCCGCCGCTATCTGCGGTTGCGGCCGTTGCTGGTGGCGATCGACCGGTATGAGACCGAGGGGCGATTCGGTGTCGTGTCCGGGTACGGGCAGCCCCGGTGGCCGGAGTTCGCCAGTCGCGCAGCCATATCGGGCTACGTGAGCGCTGCGGTCGTCGTGGTGTTCGACGCCGCCGGGTTACGCGCCCGGGCCCTGCGGGCTACCCTCGCCGACGACGGTCCGAGCGCCACCGGCGGACACGGTGCGGTCACCGAGACGACGCCGCTGTTCCATTTCCGGACGGTACGGACGTCGGACTACCGGTTGGTGGCTGCCACCGCGCGGGACTATCGGACGCTGGTACGCGGTTCGATCGGGCCCGAGGTCGCGTGTGCACGGGCGCTGGCCGCCCTTGCCGACGCGTTGGCGCTCACTCCGGCCCAGGATGATCACGATCGGTGACAGGCATGAGACCCTCCTTCTCCCGCAGCCGGTCGATGATCCGGGTGACCTCGTTGAGCGACTCGTCGGAGAGGCCACCCGCCCGCAGTCCAACCCGGGCGCCGGCATCGGTGAGCGCGCGGATCAGGTCCGCTTTTGCTGCAGACGACCCGGTAGCGGTTTCGGCTCCGCCGAAGAAGTAGTCCGTCGGTACCTGGAAGTACTCGGCGAAGGCCTGGATCAGGGCCATACGCGGATCTGTGACGACGCCGTTGCGCAGCTCCGACAGGTACCCCTTACTCACCCGGGTGCCGGTGACCGCCTCGAAGTCGTTGAGGAATTCGTTCAGGGTCTGCGAGCGGCCCGTCGTACGTTCGCGTCGCTCGAACAGTGCGTTGAGGCGCTCGGTGAACGTCTCTCTATCAGCCGTCATGTGTTTCTATCGTAGTCGCGGCCTCGAAGGAGGATGTCCTCTGTCTGGGCATTCGACATTCGCAACGCAGCCCATGCCGCGCCACCGAGAACCGCAAACGCCCCTGCAATCGTACTGAACGCCGCCACCGGGGAGGCGGACAGCGCATCTGATCCGAGCACCGCCACCGCCACCACCATCCCGAGTTGTCGGCCGACGTTGAATGTCCCGGCGCTCGCCCCAGACGTACCGGGCGTAGCCAGCGACATCGCCGTGCTGCTCAGCGTCGACGCGAGCACACCGGCCGTCACCCCTAGCGGGACCGTCGCCACCAGCGCCGCAGGCAGGACAGTCGCCGCGGTCGCCGCGACCACCGCCGCGGCGACCACCGCGACGGCCGGCGCAACACTCAGGAACCTCCGGTGCAGGTGATGCGGAGCGAGCAACGCGATGACGTTTCCGCCGAGCCAGCCCACACAGCAGGGGATCATCAGCCGGCCCGCGTGGACCACGTCGAACCGGCGGACGAGCTGGAGATACATCGGTAAAACGATCAAGGAGCCGTACGCGGCGAACTGATAGCACGTGCCGGCCACGACCGAAACCGAGAACGGCCGGTTGAACACCTCGGGCGGCACCATTGGTGCGGGTGCCCGGCGAACATGCCATACCAGCGCCGCCACGGCGGCGGTGCATGCGGCGGCGGCGAACCCGGCCACCACACATGCGCCGCGCATCGACTCGATCACGCCGCAAGCCAGCGCCGACAGCAGAACCGCGAGCAGCACCTGCCCGCGCCAGTCGATGCTGCGCGTCGTCGCCTCGCGATCGTCGACCGCCGGCAGTAGGAGCAGCGCGGCGATACACATGGGGATATTGCACGCGAATACCGACCACCAACCCAAGCCGGCGACAAGCACCGAGGCGAGTAACGGGGCGGACGCGATCGCGACGCCGCCGACAACTCCCCACACTCCGATCGCCCGCGCGCGCCGGGCGGGCTCGCCGATCCGGCGACTGATCACCGACAGTGTCATCGGCAGCATGAAACCGCCTGCCGCGCCCTGCACTATTCGACAGGCGATCAGAGTGGGCGAATCCGGGGCAACAGCACAGAGTAACGACACCACCGCAAACACCGCGGTCGCGCGGCGGTACAGCCGGGTGCCGCCGATCCTGTCCCCTAGTACACCCGCAAGCAACAGAACCGCACACAGAGGTACGGTATAGGCATCCAAGATCCATTGGCGGGCAACGGTTCCCGCGCCAAGGTCCGAGGCGATCGCCGGCAGCGCAACATTGACCCCGCTGGCGTCGAAGGCGACCATGAAGTTGCCCAGACTCACCGCCACCACGCCCAACCAGCCGAGAGCGGGGACCTTGCACCGAACCTGCTCGGGTGTGACCGTCATCGCGGTTCGCTACGCGCCAGACGTTCCCCGGGAGACTGCGTGGCGACGATCATCCTGTGCACCGGCACCTCGACGCCTGCCTGCTCGGCGTAAGCGAGTACCGCACCGTTCTGTTCGAACAGCTCCGAGGGTCGCCCGGCGAGGAGGTCGCGCTGCATCGACGACGTCGTCGCCGACTCGAATCCCACGTACACACTCATCGCCTCGGTCACATCGTCCGGACCGACGTGGACACCGTGCGCGCAGGCCACCGCCGCCACCTCCCGCATCGCGGCCTCGACCAGTGCATGGGTGATGGGGTCTGTGGCGGTGACCCCGGTCGGCTGCCGACACAGCGCGCCGACACCCCCGTAGGAGGCGACGAGCATCAGCTTGCGCCACAACGCGCGTCGCATGTCGAGGTTGACGGTCACCTGTAGTCCTGCGCCGAGCAATACCGTGGCGAGTCGGGCGTGCGCATCGGAGGGGCGGTCGGTGTGATCTATGGGGCCGACCTCGACTGCGGCGTCCCGGCCGAGGCAGCGGGCCGTCAGCGGGCCGATCCGCTGCGCGATCACGACACACGTCGCGGCAACCACATGCGAAGAGCCGACGATCTTTGCGACCTCGAGCGGCGCGTCCACGCCGTTCTGCACGGTCATCACCAATGTCCGTGGACCGACCAGTGGGGCCACGAGCTCCGCGACGCCCGGGACCTGCCATGACTTGACCGTGACGACAACCAGGTCTGCGTCGCCTCGCACGTCGGCGATGTCGGAGACAACGGTGACCGCCCGGGTTTCACGCTGCTGGTCGCCGTAATCGACGACAAGGGGTTCCCCGTTCGCAAATCGGTCCGCCGCGTCCGACCGGGCGACAAGAGTGACTGTCTCCACATCCGGCGCTGCGGCCAGTTTCGCCGCGAAGTACAGGCCGAGCGCTCCAGCTCCGACCACGACGATGTTCACGCGGACATCCGTTCCTCGGGACCTGTCGCGCCGGCCACGGTCCTCAGACCACGACGACCGAGAACATCCATCGCCGCGAGCTGCACGTGTTCCAGGCGCACCAAGTCGGAATAGAAGTCCTGGATCTGCGCGGCCAGGGCGTCGTAGTCAACCCGCTTACGCGCGTACATCTCGTCCATCTGCGTCGCGAGGTGGCTGTACACAGCGTCGAGGAAACCGGGGTCGGACACCGCATCGGCGTCCACCCCGCTTTCGATGAGGATCTGTCGAATATAGTTGGGAAACAATCCAATCCGATTGAGGAAGTAGTCGACGTCACGCGTCACGCCCAAGTAGTCCGGCACGTTGACAATGCCCGCATTCTCGTTACGGACCAGAAATCCGCTGATCGCCCGGTAGGGATCCGGCACAGCCATATAGGTCTCCTCGGAGAGCTGTGCCGCCCGCACGAGTCCGTCCAAGTTGAGCTCACCGTCGGCAACCGTGATCGAGTTGCGTGCGAAGACCGCTGCGATGCTCTCAATCTCGGGTAGTCCGGCGCGATTGCCGACCCCCGCCACACCGCCCTCGACCATCTGGAATCCATGGAAGACCGACATCAACGAGTTCGCGGTCCCAATGCCGTAATCGTTGTGCCCGTGCAGATAGAAGGTGATGTCGGGATTGTCGTGCACAAGGTTTGCGGCGAGGACCGCGGTGGCCTCGGGTAGCAGCGTGCCGACCGAATCATTGATCCGGATCAGCTCGATACCCTGCGCCCGACACCGCTCGATCTGAGTGCCCAGGTGCTCGTACTTCTGCTCGTCGATCGTGGTCGAGAACGCATTGAGCAGGCTGGACCGGAACCGGTGGACGCCGATACCCCGCAATCGATCTACCACTCGCTCGAAAAGGCAGTTGTGGCTGTCGATTTCGATCATCCCGACGCTGACATAGATCTCGTCGCGATACTCCGGTGGGAGGTCGCGCTCCAAGGTCTCTATCAGCGGCTCCCAGGTTTTGAGCGTGAGATTGAACGAGAACTGCGCGGCAGCGGGAATCCGACCCATGATGTGCTTGGCGTCCAAGACATTTCGGACAAATGCCGCCTCGTCGAGACCGGAGCCCACATCGATGTCGGTGACCCCGGCTCCCGTGATCGCCTCAATCAGCCGCAGCTTGCGGTGGTTGTCGGCTCCGAACGGTGCGCGCTCGCCACCCTCACGAATCGTCTCGTCGGACACCGCTTTGATCTCAAAGTTCTCATACCGGGGCCGGTGCCCCGCAGGAAAGGACAGCGCAGACATCGAAACTCCGTTCATGTTTGTGAACAATGTTGCCTGGCAGCGATCTAACGCGCCCGGGTGATGCCAGTCAAGACTGGTTCCGGGAGGGCAGGATCACAGGCCGCCCCGGTTGACAGCCACCCGGAGCCAGCGGAATATCTGTGTCGTTCACAAATGTGAACACCTTCGAGGGTCCGCGGCGCGGCGTGCCCAACGCTCTTGTCGATCCACTCAAACACGTTTGGAGGCAAATGTGTTCATCGCTGTACAGATCTCATGGCTGATCCTACTGGGGATCGCGGAGTTGGGGGCGGCCCGCTGGGGGCGCGCCGTCCCACGGGGTGCGCGCACCGCCCGCAACCTGACTTTCACCGTGATCAATCATGTTGCGATACCGCCGTTGACGGTGCTCTGCTTGGCCGCGGCACAGGTCGTTCACCCGCCGGTCGGGATCAACCGACTCCCGATGTGGACTGGGATGATCCTTGCCGTCCTGGCGTTCGATCTGGCCGGCTACTGGTTCCACCGCGTCAGCCATCGAAGCCTGTTGCTGTGGCGATTCCATCAGGTCCACCACTTGGACGAGGATTTCGACTTCACCACGGGTGCCCGCGTGCACACGGTCGAGGAGTCTCTGCATCAGATCCTTCTCGTGGCGGTCGCTATCGTGATCGGCGCCCCGCCGCTCTACCTGACCGTCTTCGGAACCCTGGCGTTCGTGGCCGCGTTGTGGCACCACTCGAATCTCGCTGTCCCGCAGCGGATCGAGCGCTGGCTCCGCCTGGTGGTGTTCACTCCGGAGACGCACGTGGCTCATCACCACGACCAGATAGAGGACACCGACACCAACTTCGGGTTCCTGTTCCCCTGGTGGGACCGGATGTTCGGCACATTCAACCGGCGGCAGCGAACCTCTGACTGGCGGATCGGCCTCGACTACTCCCGCGACCTCGGGCTCATCGGACTCCTTCTTGTGCCCTTCCATCCGCGCCAGCTCAAAGAGCTCGCACTACGACCGGTGACAGATGCCGGCCCGCGCTCAGCGCAGACCGCAAAGTCGGTGACCCGATGATCGCGGTACAGGCCATGCTGATGCGCGGCGGAACGTCGAAGGGGATGTACTTCCTGCGGTCGGATCTGCAGGAGACCGGCCAAGATCTCGACACGCTGTTGCCGATGATCATGGGATCGCCAGATCGACGGCAGATCGACGGCGTTGGCGGCGGAAGCACCACCACCAGCAAGGTCGCGATCGTCGGACCGTCCACCCGACCAGGCTGCGATATCGATTATCTGTTCGGTCAGGTCGACCTCGATTCCATGCGGGTGGATTGGACCCCCACATGCGGCAACCTCCTGGTTGGCGTCGGGCCCTACGCCGTGGAGAGGGGGCTCGTACCCGCCGGCGACCCACTCACAACAGTTCGAGTGAATCTCGTCAACACCGGTGCGCGCGTGGAGCTCACGGTACGCACTCCCGGGGGCATCGTCACCTATCAGGGAGATCATCGGATCGCCGGTGTGCCACGCCGGTCGGCACCGGTAGACGTCGCATTCACCGAGTTCGTCGGCGGCACCACGGGCCGCCTGCACCCGACCGGCCGACCTGTCGATGTCGCCGGTGGAATCGAGTTCACCGGCATCGACGCGGCCGTGTGCGCCGTGGTTGCCCGCGCCGAATCATTCGGCCTGGGCGGAGACGAGAATCCCGCAGACCTCGATGCCGACCGCCGCCTCGGCGAGGCGATCGAAGCGATGCGCCTACGCGCAGCGCTGCAGATGGGCATGGGTGACGTGCGCGGTCGCGTGCTACCGAAGGTGATGCTGGTGTCACGGTCGGGATCATCCGCCGCAGTCCGATCCCGCTACTTCGTCCCCATCGGCTGCCACCCTGCGCATGCGGTGTCCGGTGCGATAGCGCTGTCGACCGCTGCGGCGGTGGGCAATACGGTCGTCGACTCCGTGCTCGGCGGCCCACAGCGCGCGCCGCTTCTCATCGAGCATCCGGCCGGAGTCATGGAGGTCGACGTCGCGCTCGGTACGCAAGGCACGCCGATGCGCGCCTCGCTGCAGCGCACGGCACGAAAGTTGTTCGACGGCACCGTTTTCGTCGATCCAACCGCGATGGCCAGCTAATGGGGGCCGGCGGTTTGGTGCATGGCCGCACCGCGCGGTGGGGAGTGTGCGCTGTGGTCACAGTCGGCGTGGGTGCGGTGTTCACCGAGTTACGGATGCCCGGGTCCTGGCTCGTCGCCGCGGCGATCGCCGCCGGGATGGTGGCGATCATCGGCGGTCAGGAGCTGACGCCGCACCGTTGGGCACTGCGACCGGGCCAGTCGATCATCGGAATCCTCGCCGCGGCCCCACTCGCCACCGTCGGGGCCGGTACGGCGCAGCGCTATCTCATCGTGTCGATCGCAGTCAGCGCCGCGACCCTGGCCTTGTGTCTGGGGTGTGCTCGCGTTGTCGCATGGGCCGGCCGGGGTGCGGTTTCGCCGGCGACGGCCGTGCTCTCCACACTGGCGGGTGGGGCGAGCGGCATCTCGACGATGGCTGTCGACCTGGACGTTGATCATCACTATGTGGCGTTCTCACAGTACCTTCGGCTTGTGGTTGTCACGGTCACTCTGCCGTTCGTGCTCATCGCGATCGGACTGCACCCGCAGCGGTCGACCGCCGTCGGCCACGCACCGAGTGTGCTCGGCTTGGCCGTCGCGGTGGCGATCGTCGCTCTCGCCGGTCGGATCGGTGCGCGACTCTCGGTGCCGGCCCCGTACTTGCTGATGCCCCTGATGGTCACCCTCGTCGTCGAACTCGCCGTCCCCGGACTGCGGTTCGACCTGCCGAGCCTGGTCGTGGCGGTGGCCTACGTCGTGATCGGATGGCAGGCGGGGGGCTCCTTCACCCGTGCCTCGCTGCGGTTGTTCGTCCGGTTGTTA
This sequence comes from Gordonia sp. i37, assembly GCF_002043085.1. Lineage (NCBI taxonomy): Bacteria > Bacillati > Actinomycetota > Actinomycetes > Mycobacteriales > Gordoniaceae > Gordonia > Gordonia sp. i37. The sequence goes on from NZ_MVPX01000495.1 coordinate 8,631, forward strand.
CCCGTCACCGCCGTGCTGATCGGCGTGATGATGGGCGCGTGCTTCACCATGGCCGTGGGAGTCGCAGTGTGGCTTCACATATCGTTGGGGCAGAGCTACCTCGCCACCACACCCGGTGGAATCTATGCGGTGATGGCGACTGCCACGGACACCGGCGCTGGTCCTGTGGTGAGCACGCTCCAGGTGATCCGGCTGCTGACGATGGTCTTCGCGGCGGCGATCGCTGCACGGGTGTTCTCCGACCGGACCCAGATCGGGCGCCGTCTGGGGTCGCGGGATCGCGCGGAAGCGCCAAGCGTAGACACCAGGCTCGGCTGACCCTCAGCCGTGAGCCGTTATGAGAGGAGTTGCAGAATGGGTGGTTTCACGATCTTCGATGCGCACTTCCACATCATCGATCACGCGTTCCCGGTGGTCAAGAACAACGGGTTTCTCCCGGAGCAGTTCGACGTGGATGCCTACCGCGAGCACGCAGAGCGACTGCACGTGGTGGGCGGCGCGGTGGTATCCGGCTCGTTCCAGGCATTCGACCAGGCCTACCTGCGCGACGCGCTCGGTCGCCTCGGACCCACCTTCGTGGGGGTAACCCAAATTCCGGCCAGCACGACGGACACGGAACTCATCGAGCTCGACCACGCCGGTATCCGTGCGGTGCGGTTCAATGTGCGCCGGGGCGGCTCGGAGACGATAGAGCAACTCGACGCCTTCGCCCGTCGCGTGCATGACGTCGCCGGCTGGCACACCGAGCTCTACGTCGACGCCGCCGACCTCTCCGAGCTGGTCGACGTCATCGGGAGTCTGCCCGCAGTCAGCATCGATCACCTGGGCCTATCGCCCCAAGGCCTGCCGATTCTGCTGCGGTTGGTCGCGCGGGGTGTTCGGGTCAAAGCGACCGGATTCGGGAGGGTCGACCTCGATGTGTCGACCGCGATCCGGCAGATCGCGGAGATCGACCCGTCGGCGCTGATGTTCGGTACCGATTTACCGTCGACGCGTGCTCGACGCCCCTTCGCGGACGACGACATCGACATCTTGGTGTGCGAGGTAGGTGAGGAGCACGCTGAAGCCGTACTCCGCACGAACGCTGAGACCTTCTATCGCATTTCCACATCCGCAGCGACTCTTGCTCCGACGGCAACACAGACGCGTTAGCTTAGCGGGTCCGTCACACGACGCCGTGCATGACAACGGTTGCGGCTCGGCGTGAGCCGTCCGAAACCGACCTAGTGGCGCGAGTTTGAAGTTGTTGGACGGTTGGCTTTTTCTAGGATCTGTTCGGCGG
>NZ_MVPX01000496.1:0-32469 GCF_002043085.1 Gordonia sp. i37
CCGTGGCTGGCGCAGAGCTGGGAGGTCAGCCCCGACGCCAAGACCTTCACCTTCCACCTCAAGCCCGACGTCACCTTCAGCAACGGCACCCCGCTGACCGCCGACTCGGTCAAGAAGAACTTCGACGCCATCGTCACCACCCTCGGCGGCGCCAAGGCGCCCTTGGCCGCAACCTATCTCAGCGGCTACACCGGCACCACCGTCGTCGACCCGTTGACCGCACGGGTCGAGTTCTCCGCACCGAACGCGCAGTTCCTGCAGGCGACCTCCACCCCGCAGCTCGGCATCCAGGCCGACGCGACCGTCGCCGCCACACCCGAACAGCGGTGCCAAGGCACCAACATCGGCTCCGGGCCGTTCGTCTATTCCGCATGGCAACAAGGCCGTTCGGCCGCCCTGCGCAAACGCACCGGATATCAATGGGGCTCGGCGGTGTTCACCCACACCGGCGACGCCTACCTCGACGGGATCGACTTCACCGTCGTCCCCGAGTCGGGTGTGCGCACCGGCTCGCTGGGCTCCGGTCAGCTCGACGCCATCAGCGATGCCCTCCCCAACGACAAGGCACAGATCTCCTCGGCCGGTGGCAAGGTACTCACCGCGGTGAACCCCGGCGTGCCATTCGGCCTGCAGCCCAACGTCTCCCGTGGAGTGCTCGCCGACGAGCAGGTCCGCACCGCACTGCTCCCGGCGATCAACCGCACCGAACTCGTCGACACCGTGCTCGACAAGGACTTCCACCCGGCGACCGGGGTGCTGGCCGCCAACACTCCGGGTTTCCACGCCGAGACGGCGGCGCTGACCTTTGACGCCGCCAAGTCCCGGCAGCTACTCGACGCCGCGGGCTGGCGGCCCGGCCCGGATGGCATTCGCGTCAAAGACGGCCGGCGCCTGTCGTTCTCGGTGCTCTACAGTCCGGTGTTCGCCGGCAACCAGGCGATCCTCGAACTCGTCCAGCAGCAGCTGAAGAACGTCGGCGCCGACATGGCGCTCGACGTGGTGCCGGCGGCCGAGGCCACCGTCCGACAGAACGCCGGCGACTACGACGCGATCTACTACAACGTGACCCGTGCCGACGGGGATATCCTGCGCACCCAGTTCGGATTGACCACCCGAAACCTGAACCGGCGCGGTCCGATTCCCGCGTTGGATACGGCACTGGCGCAGCAGCAGAGCACCACCGACACCGCCGCTCGCAACGCGGACCTGGCCACCGCCCAGACCCAGATCATCGAGCACGGACTGTTCCTGCCCACCATCGAACTCTCCCAGGCCATCGGTACCGCGGGCACCGCGCACCAGGTGTCCTTCGACGCCTCGGCACGCCTGCAGTTCCACGACACCTGGCTCTCGGGTCGGTGACCGGCGATGATCCGCTATCTCGCGATCCGCATCGCCTCGGCCATCGGGGTGCTGTGGGCGGCATTCACCGTCGCCTTCATCATCCTGATCCTGCTGCCCTCGGATCCGGTGTCGATCGCAACCTCGGATGCCTCGATCCCCGCCGACCCGGCCGCCGTCGCCGCCCTCAAGGCCCGCTACGGGCTGGATCGTTCGGTGTGGCAACAGTATTGGTCGGCGCTGACCGGCGCGCTGCACGGTGACTTCGGGCTGTCCATCTCCCAGGGGCGTCCGGTCACCGACGTGATCGCCGACGCCCTGCCCGGCACCGTGGCGCTCACGCTCACCGCAGTGGCACTCGCCGCGGTCGGTGGGGTCGGACTCGCGGTGCTGGCGACGTGGACCCGCTCGACGCTGCTGCGTCGGGGGCTGTTGTCCATCCCGCCGCTGGTGGTGGCCCTGCCCACGTTCTGGGTGGGACTGGTCCTGTTGCAGGTCTTCGCCTTTCGTCTGCCGTGGTTCCCGGCATTCGGGGACACCCGGCCCGGGTCCATCGTGCTGCCCGCGGTGACGCTGGCCATTCCGTACGCCGGGGTACTCGGGCAGGTGCTCGTGGCCAGCATGACCGCAACCGATGCGGCGCCGTTCGTGCAGACGGCCACCGCCAAGGGGGCGAGCCGCGGGCGCGTCATCACCCGACACATCCTGCGGGTCTCGTCGCTGCCGGCGCTGACGGTGGCCGGCGTCGTCGTCGGCAACCTCCTCGGCGGGGCGGTCGTGGTGGAGACGGTGTTCTCCCGACCGGGTGTCGGCAAGCTCGCCCAATCCGCCGTTCTCGCACAGGATATCCCGGTCGTGCTTGCGCTGGTGACCCTCTCGGCGCTGGTCTTCGTCACCATCAACCTGCTCGTCGACGTCGTCTATCCGTTCCTCGACCCCCGCATCCTCAGCGGTGCGCGCCGACGGGAGCCGACGGCGCGCGACAACGACTCCCGGACGGAGCTGATCAATGTCTGACTCATCCGACACCGGTGTGTCGGTGCCGTCCTGGTCGTGGAGTCCGACGGCGGCGCGGCCCGCGGCGGTGTGGGCGTGGCTGCGGTCAAATGCCGCGGTGACCCTCGCGGTGATCGTCCTGGCACTTGCCGTCGGATTCGCCGTGGCCCCAGGCCTGTTCACCGGACGGGACCCGCTGCTGGCCGTGCCCTCGGAGAAACTCTCACCACCGGGTGCGTCGCACTGGTTCGGCACCGACAACCTCGGCCGCGACGTCTACGCGCGATTCGTCCACGGGGCGGGTCTGTCGCTGACGGCGACCATCGGTGCCGTCGGGGTCGCGTTGCTCGTGGGGGCGATCCTCGGGTTGTTCGCCGGTACCGCAGGGGCCGTCGCCGACGGGGTGATCATGCGGGCCATCGACGTGATGCTCGCCGTCCCACAACTGTTGCTGGCCCTGGCCATCGTCGCGGCCCTGGGTTTCGGCACCACCAAGGTCGCGATCGCGGTGGCGGTGGTGCTGGTCGCGAGCTTTGCGCGGGTCATGCGGGCCGAGGTGCTGCGGGTCCGCCACGCCCCGTTCGTCGAGGCGTCACGTGCCTTCGGGGTCCCGGCCCCGGTCGTGCTCGTGCGGCACGTGTTGCGCAACTCCTACGCCCCGGTGCTCGCCCTGGCGGCCGCCGAATTCGGGATGGCGATCCTGCTGATCTCGTCGCTGTCGTTCCTCGGCTTCGGCGCCACCCCGCCGACTCCCGAATGGGGATCCCTGATCGCCGACGGCCGTGACTATCTGGCCACCGCCTGGTGGATGACCACACTGCCGGGATTGGCGATCGTGGCCGTCGTGCTCGCGGCGCACACCGTCGGCCACCGCATCTCGGCGGGAGATCACCGATGAGCCCGGTATCCGATCTCCCTGTCCTCGACGTGACCGATCTGCGCGTGGCGTACCGAACCAACGGCATCGAGACCGAGGCGGTCCGCGGAGTCGATCTCACGGTGGCGCGGGGCGAGACCGTTGCCGTGGTCGGGGAGTCCGGATCCGGGAAATCATCGGTGGCGCACGCGATCATCGGACTCCTACCGCGCACGGCGCACTCCACCGGCCGCGTGCACCTCGGAGATCTGCGGATCGACGAGCTCGGCTCCCGCGCCATGAACCGGATTCGGGGCGCACGGATCGGCCTGGTTCCGCAAGACCCGGGCACCGCACTCAATCCCGTGCAACGCGTGGGTGATCAGGTCGCCGAAGTCCTGCGCATCCACGGTCGCGCCGCCCGCAAGACGGCCCGCATCCACGCGCTCGAGCACCTCGCCGACGCCGGCATCGACGATCCGGAGGTGCGCTACCACCAACTACCGCACCAACTCTCGGGCGGACAGCGGCAGCGTGTGCTGATCGCGATGGCGATGGCGTGCGAACCCGAGTTGATCATCGCCGACGAACCCACGAGCGCCCTCGACGTCACCGTGCAGCGCCGCATCCTCGATCACCTTGCCGCCCGCGCCGCCGATAGCGGCACCTCGATCCTGTTGATCACCCATGACATCGGGGTGGCCGCCGACCGTGCCGATCGGCTCGTCGTCATGTCCGGCGGGCAGATCGTCGAAAGTGGTTGGACAGCACAGATTCTCACCGAGCCGCGTCATGCCTACACCCGGCGATTGATCGCTGATGCACCCGCACTCACCTCGGGCACCCTAGCCGCACCCCGCGACGACGACGCACCGGTCATCGCACGCGCCGACCACATCTCGAGGTCGTTCCGGGTCGGTCGTGGCAACGGGTTGACCGCCGTCGACGACGTGTCGCTGGCGGTGCGCGCCGGGCAAACCCTGGCGGTGGTGGGGGAGAGCGGGTCGGGCAAGACGACCACCGCCCGCATCCTGGCCGGGCTGGAGACCCACGATTCCGGCGTCGTCGAGGCCGGTGACCGTCGCGGGGATGTCGGCTTCGTCTATCAGAACCCCTTCTCGTCGATGAACCCGAAACTGACTGTCGAACAGATCATCTCCGAACCGCTGCGTGGGGTCCCCCGAGCACAGCGCCGACGTCGCGTGGACGAGCTCCTCGCGGCGGTCGCGCTCGAACCGGGTCATGCGCGCCGACTGCCCACCGCGCTGTCGGGTGGGCAGCGCCAGCGGGTGGCGATCGCGCGTGCCCTGGCCACCACCCCGAAGCTACTCATCCTGGACGAGCCGGTCTCCGCCCTCGACGTCACCATCCAGGCGCAGGTCCTGCGACTGCTCGCCGATCTCCAACGCCACCACGGCATCGCCTATCTGTTCATCTCGCACGACCTGGCCGTCGTCCGGCAGATCAGCCACCGGGTGGCGGTCATGCGCGCCGGCCGGATCGTCGAGGAGGGGCCGGTCGAGGACGTCTTCGACGACCCGCGCCACGACTACACCCGCGCGCTCCTCGACGCAATCCCCGGAGCGGGCCGTACCGCCGGTTCCTCCACCAACCTTCCCAAGGAGTCCGCTCATGCCTGATCAGATCCGCCTGGCCGTCGCGTTGTCCGATGCCGGCTGGCACCCCGGCGCGTGGCGTGAGCCCGGTGCGCGCCCCACCGAACTGCTCACCGGCCGCTACTGGGCAGATCTGGTGCGCGAAGCCGAATCCGGCGCCCTCGACCTCGTCACCCTCGACGACGGTCTCGGACTGCAGCGCGACGATCCGCTACGCCCCGACGACCGGACCGATCGGGTTCGTGGACGGCTCGATGCGGTCCTCGTCGCCAACCGGGTGGCGCCCACCACACGTGCGATCGGCCTGATCCCGGCGGCGATCACGACCCATACCGAACCGTTCCACACCGCCAAGGCGATCGCCACACTCGACTACGTCGCACACGGACGTGCCGGGGTGCAGCTGCGAGTGGACGGATCGGCCGCCGATGCGCAGTTGTTCGGCCGTCGTACGCTGCCCGACCTGGTGCCTGCCGACCCCGACCCGGTGATCCTCGACGCGCTGTTCACCGAGGCCGCCGACTACGCCGAAGTACTGCGCCGATTGTGGGATTCGTGGGAGGACGACGCCGAGATACGCGACGCCGCCACCGGGCGCTTCATCGACCGCGACAAACTGCACTACATCGACTTCGAGGGCGAATACTTCAGTGTGCGTGGACCGTCGATCACCCCGCGTCCCCCACAGGGGCAACCGCCCATCGCCGCACTCGGACACAACAGTTCGGCCTACGACCTGATCGGCCGCGTCGCCGACCTCGGATTCATCACCGCGCGCGATGCGGCCACCGCTACCGCGGCCGTCGCCGAGATCGACGCCGCCCGGGTGTCGGCAGGGCGTGCCGATCCGGTGCGGGTGTTCGACGATCTACTCGTCATCCTCGGCGACACCGACGCCGAGGCCACGGCCCGAGCGGCACGACTCGACGAGCTCGCGGGCGCCGAATTACACAGTGATGCACCGATCTTCGTCGGTACCGCCGCCGGTCTCGCCGACCTCATCGAGGAGCTTGTCCCCGCCGCCGACCCGGGGCACGCGCTCGCCGGGGTGCGGCTGCGCCCCGCGGTGCTGCCCGACGACCTGTTCGCGATCACCGGCCAACTGGTCCCGGAGTTGCGTCGCCGCAAACGTTTTCGCACGGAGTACACCGCAACCACCCTCCGCGGGCACCTCGGACTCACCCGCCCCGCCAACCGCTACGCAGCCTGATCGGAGACCGCCATGACCGCACCCCGCAAGGAAATCCATCTCGCCGCGCACTTTCCCGGCGTCAACAACACCACGGTGTGGAGCGATCCCGCCTCGGGCAGTCACATCGAATTCGAGTCCTTCGAACATTTCGCCCGAACCGCCGAACGCGGCAAATTCGACTTCTTGTTTCTCGCCGAGGGGTTGCGGCTACGGGAGCAGAACGGCCTCATCTACGACCTCGACGTCGTCGGGCGGCCGGACACGTTCTCGATTCTCGCAGCACTCGGCGCCGTCACCGATCGGCTCGGCCTGACCGGCACCATCAACTCCACCTTCAACGAACCCTACGAGGTGGCACGGCAATTCGCGAGCCTCGATCACCTCACCGACGGACGTGCCGCCTGGAACGTGGTCACCTCGTGGGACGAGTTCACCGGGGAGAACTTCCGACGTGGCGGATATTTGCCGAGCTCCCAACGCTATTCGCGGGCCAAGGAGTTCCTCGACACCGCGATCGAGCTGTGGGAGTCCTGGCGTGGCGACGAGATCGTCGCCGACAAGGCATCCGGCCGGTTCCTGCAGGACGGCGCGGTCGGCGAATTCGTGCACCGCGGTGAGCAATTCGACATCGAGGGACGATTCTCGGTGCCACGCAGCCCGCAGGGTCGGCCGGTGATCTTCCAGGCCGGTGACTCCGAGGAGGGCCGTGAGTTCGCCGCTGCGAAGGCGGATGCGATCTTCTCCCGGCACAGTGCCTACGAGGAGGGACGCGAGTTCTACCGTGACGTCAAGTCCCGGCTGGCCAGGTACGGGCGTCGCCGTGAGCAGCTGCTGATCCTGCCGGCGGCCACATTCGTGTTGGGCGACACCGACGCCGAGGCGGCTGACCTCGCTCACGAGGTGCGTCTCGCGCAGGTCAGCGGTGCCACCGCGCTGCGCTTCCTGGAGCAGGTGTGGAACCGGGATCTCTCCGACGTCGACCCCGACGGTCCGCTGCCGCAGTTCGATCCGGTCGTCGGCGAGCACACCATCGCCCGCGGACGGGCCAGCGTGCGGTCATACCGTGATCCGCTGCAGACCGCGCGCGAATGGCGCGAACGTGCCGAGGCCAACAACTGGTCGATCCGCGAACTCATCATCGAGGTGACCGGCCGGCAGGCCTTCGTCGGCAGCGCGCAGACCATCGCCGAGCGCCTGGATCACGCCGTGCAGAACGATGTCAGCGATGGCTTCATCCTCGTTCCGCACATCACGCCCGGCGGGCTCGACCGGTTCGTCGACGAAGTGGTGCCCATCCTGCAGGAGCGCGGGAGTTTTCGTGCCGACTACACCGGTACGACGCTGCGCGACCATCTCGGGATCGACCGCGTCGCGCAGGGGTCGGGGCGCGCCGCGTCCTGAAGGAACTCAGGGGAGGTCGAGCAGTTCCTCGCAGAAGCCGCCGAAGCGGCGATCCGGGGTCAGGAGGTGCACCTCGAGAATCCAGTGGCATTGCCGGCCGGCGCGGTCGGTGCGACGCATCGGCCCCTCGGAACCGGGGGCGATGTAGCTCTCGATCTCGGCGGCATCGATGTTCTCGTGCGGGAACTCGCCGACGAGATGCCCGGCGATGTCGCCGCCGAACTCCCAGCCTGCCTCGCGGGACAGTTCGACCACGCGGTCATAAAGCTGCGCTCCGGTGATGTCGGGGTGGGTGCGGAAGTGTTCGCGTCCGGCCTCCCACACCTGGCTCAGCGATGCGCGCAGCGCGTGTTTGGTCGGGTCATCGCCGAGGACGAACGTGCGGCCGAAGTCGGCCTCCCACTCCTCGAAGATCGGACCGAAGTCCAGGAAGAGGATTTCGTCGTCGGCGAGGATTCGGTCCGGCGGATTGGCACGGTAGGTCTGCAGGGTGTTCTCGCCGGCGCGGACGATCCGTTTGTGCCAGTGCCGGGTCACGCCGAACATGTCGGCGGCGAGGTCGCGGATCTCATTGGACAGTTCTCGTTCGCCCACACCCGGTCGGATCATCCCGCGATCGGTGATCTCGGCGAAGAGTTGCTCAGCCTTGGCCTGGGCGTCCAGAAGCCGACGAACCCTGGCGTCCTCATCCGGGGAGTCGCCGAGTTCGGCGGAGGCGTCGACTGTCGTCACCTGTCCATGCTTGCACACCGAAGCGCTTCATGGTCGTGTGCTACTCATTCTGGGTCCGCTGCTCATTGTCCCGATGGTCTCGACTCTCGCCGCACGCGGCTCGGACCTCGACCAGCGGGGAGGACCGGTCTCTCCCGGATTGCCGTTCCACCCCGCGCGGAAATGCTCCAGCCCTTCCCGCCCGGTGGTCGAGGTGCCGAGGAGCGCTAGCGACGAGCCTCGAGACCTGTTGCGCCGATGGGTATCCGGTCTGCCGTAGATCGAATCCAGGACCAGCGCAGGTGGTCTCGAGGCTCGCCGCACGCGGCTCACACCTCGACCATCGGGGGAAGACGACACGCCGTCGAGGGACACTGATGCCCTTCCCGTCCCATGGTGTCCCACCCTGGTGGTCGAGGTGCCGAGGAGCGCTAGCGACGAGCCTCGAGACCCCCTGTGCCGACAGGCTTCCGGGCCACCGTGACCCTAATCCAGCGACCGCTCAGGTGGTCTCGAGGTTCGCCGCACGCGGCTCGCACCTCGACCATCGGGGAGACCGTTCCCATCCCGGTGGTCGAGGTGCCGAGGAGCGCCAGCGACGATCCTCGAGACCCCTTGTGCCGAAGGGCTTCCAGGGCCACCGACGCTCGAACACCTCGACCATCGGGTGGGGATTTCACTATGGAATTCTCAAACAACAGATGCGGTCCCGGCCAGGCCGGGTGCGGGAATCAGGCTGCTACGTCGTCGAGTCGCATGGTCCGTCGGTGATACGACGGCACAGGTCGGCGTTTCGGGTCGATGCTGGCGGGTGGGATGAGCCAGGGGTGTCGGTCGAATCCCATGATGATGTCCCAGCCGTGGTGGTGCACGTCGTCGTGGCAGCTGGTGCAGAGGAGGCAGCCGTTGTCGAGGTCGGTGGGACCACCCTTGCTCCAGTGGTGCACGTGGTGTCCTTGGCAGCGTCCGGCGTGGGCGCCGCATTTGATGCACCCGCGGTCACGCACGAGCGGGGCTTTGCGTTGGCCGGGGGTGAAGAAGCGTTTCTCTTCACCAACACTGAGCGGTACACCGTTGGGGTCGAGCACGATTTTGGTGATGGTGGTGTCACACGACAGCATTCGGGCGGTGGCTTCGGTGATGGCACCCATATTCTGCAACTCGCCGCCGAGTACCGGGTTGTCCGCCGACCAGGTCCACAACAGTCCGTTGGTCGGTTTCGCGGAGAAGGTGGTGTCCGCCAAACCTTGTGCCGCCAACTCCACGATCGTTTCGAACGCGGCGGCACAGATTTGCTCGGGCGTGCGGGGGTCGGGGGAGCCGTCGGGCTGAGGTTTCGGTGTCGACAAGGTTTCCATCAAAGTGCGGGTCTTTTCGCCGGCGATGATGTCGAGGTTCGCCGAGATTTCCAGCCGGCCGTCGTCGGTGATGCGGTCGGTGTAGCTGTTGATGTTCTTGTCTTCGGCGGCTGGTAACCCGCCGGGTGTCTCTGCGGCGAGTTCGTTCCCGAGTTGCCGGGCGTAGAGGTTGATCTCGGCGGGGGTGAAGCCGGCGAAGTAGTGCGACAGCAGTTTCCGCAGAAACTCACACCGTTGGACGGTGTCGAGGGGTTCGGGGCATCGGGTGTCGATGTGGCTCAGTCCGCGCACGATAGCGTCGACGTGTTCGGAGGAGATGGACCCGTCCGCGGCATGCGCCAACAACAAATCCACATCGGTGGTGGCCGAGATCCGCACGTACCGACCTGCGACCGCGGGTGCGAAACCCATGCTGATCAACAATTCTCGAAGTCGGGCGGTTTTGTGATCGTCCACGCCCAGGCGGTCCAGTTCGCCGGTGAGCGACGTGGCGTGGTGATCAACCAGGTTCCGCAACAACAGGACCTGCTTCATCGCACCGAAAGCCTGAGGGCCGGTCATTTCCGGATCCCATTGCATGTCGCTGAGTTGGGAGATGATGGCGGCGAAGACTGCCTCGGCGTCAACGTCTTTGGCGTCAAGAATGGCAGTGGGTTCGATCATGGGCCCCTCCCCAGTGGCTGACCGGTGCGATGCTTTCATATTACTCGAACATATGAATTATGGAAAGGGTGTTCGACAACTTTAGCGCGGGGAAAGATGCTTGTGGACAACGGGTTTCGGTGGTGGACTGGCGGCGGTTTTCTGTCGGTGGGGTGTGGTAGAGGTGTGGCTTCCGTGACCGAGTTGCCGATATGGTTGGGACGCTTGTTGCCACTCGCTACGCGTACAGCCGAAGCGCGCCGGGCGCGTGGTCGGGAACAGTGGGATGCTGCGGTGCCACCGCGGTGATCCGGCGATACGGTGCGCCGAGTGGCGGTCGTGGGTCGGCCTCTCCGGCATTGGGCCAGAACGCCATGGCGCGTTCGGCCTGGGCGGTGACGGTGAGCGACGGGTTCACGCCGAGGTTCGCCGAGACCGTCGACCCGTCCACGATGTGCAGACCCAGATGACCGAACGCGCGGTGATAGGCGTCGACGACGCCGTCGTCGGGATCGTCCCCGATGGCGCAGCCGCCGAGGAAGTGGGCGGTCATCGGGATGTCGACGAGGTCGAGGATCGACCCACCCGGATCGCCGTCGATGCGGCGCGCCGCGGCCCGGACGGCCTTGTGTCCCTCGGGAATCCATCGTGGTGGCGGATCGCCGCCGCCCGGTCGGCTCCGTAGGATCGGGCCGAATCGTCCTCGCCGCGCGTGTAATTCGATCGAGTTGTCGACGGTCTGCATCACCAGGGCGATGATGGTCCGCTCAGACCAGCGGTGCACCGATAGCGAACGGGCGGCGGCGATCGGGTGGGCGAGCATGGTCAGTACCGCGCGCAGCAGCCGTGGCATGCGTCCGCCGCCATCGACGAGAACGGCCTGCAGGAGCCCGATCAGGTTGCTGCCCTTGCCGTATCGGACCGGCTCGATGTGGGTGTGATCGTTGGGATGAAACGACGACGTGATGGCGACACCCTCGGTGTAGTCGACGTCGGTGGTGTGGGCCGTCGCGGCGAGGACGGCCTCGGAGTTGGTGCGCACCACCGTCCCGAGTCGGGGCGACAGGTTCGGCAGTCGGCGTGAGCGTGCCATCTCGAGCAGCAGCTTGTTGGTGCCGTAGGTACCGGCGGCCATCACGACCTGGTCGGCATACAGCGTCCGGCGTCCTCTCCACGGAGCGCCGGTGCGGTGGGTGCTGACCTCATAGCCGCCGCCGCGCTGGTGGAGGCCATCGACCATCGTCATCGGGATGATCTGCGCGCCGGCCTGTTCGGCGAGGTGCAGGTAGTTCTTGACCAGGGTGTTCTTCGCGCCGACACGACATCCGGTCATGCACGCGCCGCACCGTGTGCATCCGGTGCGTTGTGGCCCGGCTCCGCCGAAGTACGGGTCGGCGACCGTGACGCCGGGCGTCCCGAAGAACACCCCCACCGGGGCTGCGACGACGGTGTCGGCGACTCCCATCTCGTGGGCGACCGACCGCATCACGCGGTCGGCGGGGGTGACACCCGGGAAGCTCGTCACGCCGAGCATGCGGGAGGCCTGGTCGTAGAAGGGGTCGAGCTCGGCGGCCCAGTCGGTGATCGCGCTCCAGTGCGGATCGTCGAAGAAAGCCGCGGGCGGACGGTACAGCGTGTTTGCGTAGTTGAGCGATCCGCCGCCGACACCTGCGCCGGCCATGACCAGCACGTCGCGGAGCGGATGCATGCGCTGCACGCCGAACAGGCCGAGTGCCGGCGCCCAGACGTAGTCCCGGAGTCGCCAACTGGTCGTGGGCAACTCGTGGTCGGCGAATCGGCGTCCGGCCTCGAGGACGCCGACGCGATAACCCTTCTCGGTGAGTCGGAGTGCGGCGACCGAGCCGCCGAAACCCGAGCCGACGACGAGGACGTCGAAACGATCGGGGTCGTGCGCGGGTGCGTCGGGAGGCGTCATGGGATGTGATGCTAACGACAATCATAGAAACAGTCCAGACTGCTTGTAAGGCAGATCCGACGCGGACAAGTGCGACATCGAGGCTGTCCGGTCGGGTAGGTCGCGGCCTGGTGTGGTGGCCCTACTGTGTCCGAAGTGCACGATTCGCTCTTGCGGCGCAGGGGATCTGTGGAGAACAGTCGGATCTCGCTCGCCCGAAACGCTCACGTCCGGGCAATTCATCTGTTGAGATGAACAGATCATCTGATGAGGAGTTCGGCTGCATGGCAACGCAATTCGCTCAACAAGGACAAACCGGACGTCCGTCGTTCGGTGATCGGCTCGCTCAGCTCCGCCGGTCGCTGACCCCGGCCGAATGGGCCAGTATCGGCGGCATGGTCGCCGTCGTGGCAGCCCTGCACATCATCGGATGGGTGACCCTGGTCGTCTTCGTGGCACCGCACGACTTCAGCGTCGGGCAGAAGACCCTGGGCCTCGGCGTCGGGCTGACCGCCTACACCCTGGGTATGCGTCACGCCTTCGACGCCGACCACATCTCGGCGATCGACAACACCACCCGCAAACTGCTCGGCGACGGACAGCGGCCGATGACCGTCGGATTCTGGTTCTCGTTGGGGCACTCCACAATCGTCTTCGGGCTGGCCTTGTTGCTGTCTTTCGGTGTGCGGGCACTCGCGGGGCCGGTCGAGGACGACTCGTCGGCGCTGCACCACTACACGGGTCTCATCGGCACCACGGTCTCCGGCGGCTTCCTCTACCTCATCGCCGCGATCAACATCGTGATCCTGTTCGGGATCGTCAAGGTCTTCCGCGCGATGCGTCAGGGTGACTACTCCGAGGACGAACTCGAAAAGCACTTGAATAACCGGGGTTTCATGAACCGCATCCTCGGTCGCTTCATGAAGTCGGTGACCAAGCCGTGGCAGATGTACCCCATCGGGGTCCTGTTCGGACTGGGCTTCGACACCGCGACAGAGGTCGCCCTGCTCGTCCTCGCCGGCAGTAGCGCCGCCGCAGGACTGCCCTGGTACGCGATCCTGTGCCTGCCGGTCCTGTTCGCCGCGGGTATGAGCCTGTTCGACAGCATCGACGGCACGTTCATGAACTTCGCCTACGGTTGGGCCTTCGCCAACCCCGTGCGCAAGGTCTACTACAACCTCACCATCACCGGACTGTCGGTCGTCGTCGCCTTCGTCATCGGCACCATCGAGATCCTCGGACTGCTGGCCGACGAGTTCGGCTGGAGCGGCCCGTTCTGGGACGACGTCTCCGGGATCGACCTGAACATCGTCGGCTACGCCATCGTCGGTCTGTTCATCGTCACCTGGCTCGTCGCCGTGGTCATCTGGCGCGTCGGGCGAATCGAGCAGCGGTGGGCGCTGGCGCCCGCGACCGTGGCCGAGCGCGTCGAGTAGTCGCGGTGCAGCGGGTCCGGTGAGGTTCGGTGCGTCGCCCCACGAGCGCTGACGTAGACTGCCGGTGGCGTCGACCCGCTGCGTCTGGGTGTCGCCGCCCGCCTCAGTAGCTCAGGGGATAGAGCATTCCTCTCCTAAAGGAAGGGTCGCAGGTTCGAATCCTGCCTGGGGCACTGTGACATCCTTGCCGGCCTCCGGCCGGTGTGCGCCTGCTGTGTTTGAAAGAGATCCACGGAGGCGCACTGTGACATCCTTGCCGGCCTCCGGCCGGTGTGCGCCTGCTGTGTTTGAAAGAGATCCACGGAGGCGCACTGTGACATCCCTTCCGGCCTCCGGCCCGTGTGCGCCTCTTGTGTGGAAGGAAGCCGTGAAGGCGCACCAGATCTACTTTTCACACATGTGTCATGACGCCGTTCGGACTGCGTCCCCGCTGATTCGGACTGTCATGCTCTCGCGCTTCGCTTCACCATGGTCACCTCAGCACGCGCGTGCGCGGGACGACAATGAACGCGTTCGCCAGGTTGCCGAAGATGCAGTCACCTGGTTTGCTTACTGCATTATGGTGCAATATCAAGCACTAGCGGTGCGCAGCGTCGAATGGGTGAGGTGGGGGGCTGCATGACGGTGGGGAGCTGTCTATCTGTGCGGCGGTCAGAGGGCGCAAGGTCCTCGTGTCTGGCATCGGTTGGAATTGGTGTCATGCGCTGCGGTCGTCTCCGCGGTGGGCGTCGGGGCCTCGGTTGCGGGCCCACATGCGTTTGCTGGTGAAATCCCAGGTGTTCCGGAGATGCCCGAGGTGCCCCTGTGCCCGCTGACCACCCCACCCGACGTCAGGAGAAGACAGGAACCGACACGGCGTGAACTACTACGAACTCAGCCCGGAGGTTCCGGCAAACTTTCACGGTGGTACTCGGGACGACAGTCTGACACCGCCGCGAGTGACATCGGTGAAGCTGGGCTTCGAGTTCCCGTTGCGCTCGGAGATCATTAGGACCAGGGGCGCTTACGTTGTGACGGCAGCGGCGGCTCAGGCGCTACGGGCGACGGACTTCACAGGATTCCGGTTCGGGCCAGTGACGGAGGCAGTGATCGAGTCGTGGTCGGAGTACGCAGACCAGATCGTGATTCCCCCGTTGGAGTGTTTGATCGTGGTGGGTGCTCCGCTGGTCGATGATTTCGGGCTACAGCGACTCAGCCGCCTTGTTGTTTCCGAGCGGGCTGCGCGGTGGCTTGTTGCTCGCGACCCGAATCTTCGGGAGTCGACTGCAGAACTCGACGACCAGGGCGAGGTGATCGACCTCGGGCGTAGCCTGCCGGAGGTTTCTTCGTCGCCGAGGTCCAGTGAGTGGTCGCCGTAGTCCGACTCCCTGCTGCCCACTGCGCCGCGTATGCGTTCAGCGCGTTGGTCGAGTTGTCGGCATGAGCACGAGTGCAACCCGTGAGAGGATGTGAATCCTGATGAACGGCGAGAAGTGCGGGAACGGATCGCTTCGTACGCTGGCCCTGGGCATGGTGTTCATGTCAGGGGCGCTCATCTTCTACAACTGTGTAAGCCTCATCGCCTCTTTTCGCAGTAGCGTGCACGGAATGGGCAACAGTGCGGTTGACTCGCTCATGCTCTTAGCGTTGGTTCCGGTGTTGTGGCATAGCTTTGTCTACGTATTCATCTGGCGGTGGGGGCGTCGTATTCCTTCACGCAGAGCGTGGCTCACCGGCGAAATTATTCTATGGGCTTCGATAGCGCTTCCGTTCGGTGTGGGTATCTTCTTTGGTGAACTGTTGGCTTGGGGGGTCGGCATGACGTACACGCCGTTGGCTGCTCTCGCTGGGCTGATTGTGGTATGTACGGGCAGTAGGAATACGGTTTCCGGATGATTCGGCGAACGAGACTTACTCGGGCCAGCGGTATACTCGCTTTCTTATTCGGTGTGGTCATATTGATCGCGGGAGCGACTAACCTTTCCCGACTTCCGGGCGCTGAGGATGCCGAGGCGAACTTCGCCAATATTCCAGGCCAGATGACTGGAAAAAGTATGACTATTTCCGGTGCACCCGTGATTGGAAGTTGCGCGAACCTTGAGCTACTGAGTTCGTCAGTGACATATGCCCCTCAACCATGTGATGATCGCGCGGCATACAAGGTGGTCGAGATTGTGTCGGAGCCTGATGAGTGCATCGCAGATGTTGATGGCAAGTTCTCTCCTTCGGGTGGCCAGTGGGTCGCGTGCCTTGATTTCAACTGGCGCGCTGGCACGTGTATCGAGGTAATCGACGGACGTGGCCAAGTGGAATCGTGTGACCGGAGAGGTGCCGACATCCACGAGCCTGTCAGCGTATCGACGGGATCGGCAAGTTATGGCGATTGTGCTTACCACGGCTTCTCCCACCCGGTTCGCAAGTTCGTCATCTGCACTCGCCCGACTCAACTCTAGGTTCGAGATTCACGGAGGATGAGGTCAGTAAGTACTATGAATTCAAGAAAGTGATCCAGTGAAGTTTGGGAAATCGGGGGCGTTCTGTGATCGGAAATGAGGCGTCCGAACTGGCATCTATGCTGTGTGCCGGCACGGTGGGGCGCATGGTCACTGTCTCGCTGGTGGAGCGCGGACTCGCAAGTAGTATTCACGAACTATCCGCCATGGAGATATTGTCTGTGGATATCTCTGAATTTGTTTTTGGTCAAGAAGGTCCGCTGGCTGCGGAGAGGGTGGATCGAGAGTTCGCAATAATTGCGGATCCCCGTGAAATAGCTCTCGATATCGTTGAATCGCCTGGAGCGCGCTGGTGGTTCGACAGTGTTTCGCAGAGTTGGGCACCGGGTGCATCCTCGGACGCGACTGCTCGCACTTTCCCGCAGGTGTTCGGATGTGAACGTGGCGCGTGGTGGTGTGAACCGCTGTACTGGCGCAGCGATGTATTCGGTCCCTGTTCTTTGGCGTGCGACCTGATACCCGGATCGACGACACCGGTTAGGCGGATTCTTGAAGACGAACATGTGACGCCACTCGAAATCGCGCCGTACGAATTCTCCGAACCGCTCAGTGTGGGATCACGGAGACTCTACGAGATCAACAGCCCTTCTGACTGGGTCGCGCTGTGCCTGCGTTTTCCCCGAGTTGTCGATGGCTTATCCGTAGATCCGGCGCAGGTGCTGGACTGGTTCCTGGTTCAAGAATCTCCGATCCTACAACCGGATTGGCCAAGGGTTGCGAGAGCTTTTGACGGCGTTCGCTTGTCCACCGGCGGATTCGTGTCGACCGCCTACACGTGGTTCGATGCGGGCACTGATTACCGAACAACCTTGGTGGGGTGGAATCCAGGGGAGTCTGTCCTGTTCTTCGTGCCCCCGATCGGCGGAGGGTCATAAATGCGGAGTAATACCCCTCATCAGCGGACATCGAAGCCGCGGCCGCTGCCATGGTGCGGTGAGACCGCGGGTGGGCGACGAACAGCCCACCCAAGATCGAACGCCGTCCGAGTATGCCAACGCCCGCGGTGCACCGACCGCGTCGGCACATTCGCCCGGCGTTCGCGCCGCGTCGACGGGTGACCTGGTCATCGAGGCGCTGCGCTACGGTGAGCATCGTGGACTCGCGGAAACCTCAGACAGTTCTCGTCACCGGCGCGACCAGCGGAATCGGCGCCGAGGTGGCACGACAGATGGCGGCGCTCGGGCACCGCGTCTACGGCACCAGCCGTCATCCCGACAAGGTTTCCGACCCGATTCCCGGTGTCACCTACGTGCGCCTCGACAACGCCGACTACGCCTCGGCGGATGCCTGCGCCGCAGAGGTCGGTGACGTCGACATCCTCGTCAACAACGCCGGTGAGTCGCAGGCCGGTGCGCTCGAGGACACCCCGATGAGTGCCATCGAGGATCTGTTCCGCGTCAACGTGTTCGGGCCCGTCGCCCTGACCAAGGCGGTCCTGCCGGGTATGCGGCAACGGCGCCACGGCACGGTCATCATGGTCGGGTCGATGCTGTCGAGCTTCCCCGTCGCATTCCGCTCCAACTATGCGGCCACCAAGTCGGCGCTCAAGGCCTTCGCGCTGGCGACCCGACGAGAGGTGGCGCCCTACGGAATCCGGATGATCAGCGTCGAGCCGGGGACCATCGCCACCGGTATCGGGGGCCGGCGCAGCATCCACATCGATGACGGATCGCCGTTTGCGGCCGAGTACGAGACCCTCGCCGCCGCCACCCGACGCAACGAGGACGCGGGAATCGACGCGTCGACGATGGCCCGGGTCATCGTCGAGGCCGCGCTCGCCGAGCATCCGAAACCGTTCTACGCCAAGGGAAACAACGCGGCCATCGTCTTCGCCCTGCGGCGGCTGATGCCGCGTCAGATCATCCTCGATGTCACCGCGCGCAAACACGGGCTGCCGCGGGTCAAGAGTTGAGCGCCGTGCAGGTCACCATCCGCGTCATCGGCATCGGACCGGGAGATCCGCGGCAGATCACGCTGCAGGCCATCGACGCCATGGCCGGCGTCGACGTGTTCCTCGCGCTCGAGAAGGGCGACGCCAAGGGCGGCCTACTGCAGGCTCGCCGCGACATCCTCGAACACCATGCACCGCAGGGTTATTCGCTCGTCGAGATTCCCGATCCGCCCCGCGACAGACGCCCCGCCGACTACGACGCCGAGGTCCGCCGCTGGCACGCCGCGCGTGCGGAACTCCTCGCCCGGGCGATCCTCGCCGACGTCCCCGACGACGGGGTGGCGGCATTCCTCGTCTGGGGCGACCCCGCACTCTACGACTCCACCCTGCGCATCGTCGACGACCTCGCCGCGCGCGACGACCTGCAGGTGTCTGTGGAGGTGATCCCGGGCGTCACCAGCGCGTCGGCGCTCACCGCCGCACACGGGATCGTCGCCAACCGGGTGGGCGAACCCATCCACATCACCACCGGGCGTCGCCTCGCCGACACCCCTCCGGGTGCCGACACCAACCAGATCGTGATGCTCGACGCCGATCTCGGTTTCCGCCACACCGCCGCCGCCGACGACGAGATCTGGTGGGGCGCCTATCTCGGGACGCCCGACGAGATCCTCATCAGCGGCCGGGTCGGCGACGTCACCGACGAGATCGTCGAGACGCGTGCCGCGGCCCGCGCCCGAATCGGCTGGATCATGGACATCTACCTGCTCCGCGCGGCGCGACAGGCTCCGGGGGACGCCCCGGGATAGGTCACCACCACACCTCGCCGACCAGGTCGAGGATGTCCTCGGCGAGTTCGGGCCGGCAGATCACGAAGTCGGGCATGTACGGCTGTGGCTGGTTGTAGACGATCGGGGTGCCGTCGAGCCGGCTGCAGTGCAGCCCCGCGGCGAGCGCCACACCGACCGGTGCCGCGTTGTCCCACTCGTACTGCCCTCCGGAATGGACGTAGGCGTCGGCGTCACCGCGCACCACCGCCATCGCCTTGGCGCCCGCCGAACCGATCGGCACCGGGCGTAGCCCGAGCCGGCGCGCCACCGCGGCCACCTCGTAACTCGTGCCCCACCGTGAGGTCGCGATGCGGCCCGACGCGTCGGCGGGCACGGCGTCGACGGTGTCGGTGCGAAAGACCTCTCCCATCGCCGGCAATGCGACGGCGGCGTCGGTGACCGCACCGTTCTCGGTGAGTGCGACGTGCACCGCCCACTGATCGCTGCCCGCGGCGAACTCGCTGGTGCCGTCGAGCGGATCGATGATCCAGACCCGCTGTGCCACAGCGCGGTCGCCGACGTCGGTGGCCTCCTCGCTCAACACCGCGTCCCGCGGCCGGTGCCTGCGCAGAACGGTGCCGATCCACGCCTGGGCGAGCGCGTCACCGGCATCGCCGAGCAACCGCCCACCCAACAGGTCGCCGGAGCGCACCCCGAGCAGGATCTCCCCGGCCCCGACCGCGATGCGTGTGGCCAGCTCGGCGTCGGAAAGACCGGAACTCATCTGTTCACTAGAGCACACTGGTGTCATGCCCGAACTGCCCGAGGTTGCCGCGATCGCCGATTTCGTGGACGGACGTACCGCCGGACTACCGATCCGGCGGGTGGACATCGCATCGTTGTCGGTGCTCAAGACCGCCGACCCCCCGTACACGGCCCTGACGGGGCGGCTCGTCGAATCCGTCGGCAGAGTCGGCAAATACCTGATCATCCGCACCGTCCCGGGTTCCGAGACCGATCCCGAACCGGTCATCAACCTGGTCATCCACCTGTCCCGGGCGGGCTGGCTGCGATGGAGCGAGGATCTCTCACCCAAACCCCTTCGACCCGGCGGCAAGAGCCCGATCGCGCTGCGGGTGCACTGCGGGATTCCCAGCGCCACCGGTGGCGAGGGTTTTGACGTGACGGAGGCCGGAACGCAGAAGCGGTTGGCGGTGTGGATCGTCCGCGACATCACCGAGGTCGAGCGCATCGCGACATTGGGGCCCGA
This sequence comes from Gordonia sp. i37, assembly GCF_002043085.1. Lineage (NCBI taxonomy): Bacteria > Bacillati > Actinomycetota > Actinomycetes > Mycobacteriales > Gordoniaceae > Gordonia > Gordonia sp. i37. The sequence goes on from NZ_MVPX01000496.1 coordinate 19,888, forward strand.
CGTCCTCGCGCTCGATCGCGACGAGTTCGCCGACATCCTCGCCGGCACCGGCGCGCGCATCAAGAACGTGCTCACCGATCAGCGGGTGCTCGCCGGGATCGGTAACGCCTACTCCGACGAGATCCTGCACACCGCGAAGCTCTCTCCGTTCGGCACCGCGAAAACCCTGACCGGCGAACAGATCGACACCCTCTACGAGGCGATGCGCGACGTGCTGACCGACGCGATCGGGCGTCTGGAGGGCCAGGGCGTGGCAAAGCTGAAGTCGGAGAAGCGGACCGGACTCAAGGTGCACGCCCGTACCGGTCTGCCGTGCCCGGTGTGCGGGGACACGATCCGTGAGGTCGCCTTCAGCGACCGATCCTTCCAGTACTGCCCGACCTGCCAGACGGGTGGCAAGGTTCTCGCCGACCGCCGGATGTCGCGACTCCTCAAGTGAGGCAAGAACTGTCCGAAGACGGTGTGGTCGCGCAACTGCGGGCGGCCGGGTGCGTGTTCGCCGAGGAGGAGGCGACGATCCTCCGCGAGGCCGCCGCCGACGACGCGGATCTGACCCGGCTCGTGGCACGCCGGGTGGCCGGTGAACCGATCGAGCATCTCGTCGGCTGGGTGGAGTTCGCGGGCCGGCGCCTGGCGGTCGGGCCCGGGGTCTTCGTGCCGCGTCGACGGTCGGAACTGCTCGCCGCCGTTGCCGTCGGCGCCGCCGCATCCCGGCAGCGCCCGGTGATGGTCGAACCCTATTGCGGTGCAGCACCACTGGCGTCCACCGTCGGCGCCTGGATGCCGACCGCGCGGGTGTACGCCACCGACATCGACGACGTCGCACTGCGATGTGCGCGCCGCAACCTCGGTGCCGACGCCGGGGTGCTGCGCGGCTCGGGTCTGGCCGGGCTGCCCGCAGCGCTGCGCGGACGGGTGGACGTGATCGCGGCCGTCCCGCCGTACGTACCGGACGCGGCGCTCGCGTTGTTGCCGCACGAGGCCGCCGACCACGAACCCCGCCGGGCACTGCTGGCCGGCGCCGATGGACTCGACCACATCGGCACCCTCATCGCGCAGGCGCCCGGATGGCTGGCCGCCGACGGCGTGCTGGCGATCGAGATGAACGAGGAGCAGGCGCAGATGGTCACGGATCCGGACGATCGTTTCCCAACAGCGGCTCTCGCCCGCCGCGTCCTCTTCGCCCGCCCCGTTCTCTATGCCACCGACGACTCCCGCACCGTGGTACTGGCGCTGACGATGCCCGGCTGATCTGACCCTCGGGTAAGTTGGCGGACGTGACGCACCGCGACAAGATCCTGATCACCGGCGCGAGCTCGGGACTCGGCGAGGGCATGGCCCGCGAATTCGCCGGCATGGGCCGCTCACTGGCACTGGCCGCACGACGCCTCGACCGCCTCGATGCCCTCGCCGCCGAACTGCGGCCCCATGCAGGCACGGTCGCGACCGCGGCCCTCGACGTCACCGACGTCGACACCGTTCCCGTCGTGTTCGGGGCTCTGCGCGACGAGCTCGGCGGCCTCGATCGCGTCATTGTCAACGCCGGGCTCGGTAAGGGTGCACCGCTGGGCACCGGCAAGATGCACGCCAACATCGAGACCGTGCAGACCAATCTGACCGGGGCGCTCGCCCAGATCGAGGCGGCACTGGAGATCTTCCGCGCCCAGGATCACGGGCACCTCGTGCTGATCAGTTCGATGAGCGCCGTCCGCGGGCTACCCAAGGCGCAGACCGCGTACTCGGCGTCGAAGGCGGGGCTGACCGCGATCGGGCAGGGCTTGCAGGCCGAGTTCGCGCACTCGCCGATCACGGTGTCGATCGTGCTGCCCGGCTACATCGAGACCGACATCAACCGCGGCCTCAAGACCTCACTCATGACCGACACCGACTCCGGCGTGCGTGCCATGGTGGCGGCCATCGAGGCCGAGAAGGCCTCGGCGCCGGTGCCCGCGTGGCCGTGGGTGCCGATCGCCGCGGCCCTGCGACTACTGCCGGCGTCGATCACGCGTCGACTGATCTGATCCGGTCTCAGCCCGCTGCGGTGGTCGAGGCCGGGGCGGTCGACGAGGCCGGGGTCGGGGTGCCCCACACGACCGGCGAGGTCTTGAAGTCGAAACCGTCGGCCGTGGTCGTCTCGGCCCAATAGATGACGCTGGTGAGTTTCTGCCCGGCGTCGGCGTAGGCCACCAGACAGGTGGCGTAGGAGTCGCCGCGCTTCATCTGCTCCGGGGGCGACGGATTGCCGCACGCCTTGAGGGCCGCCGGCGGCGGCAGCGTCAGAGCCGGAGTGCGGCCATCCACGCTGCCCGCCAGCCCCACGACCGTCGGTGCGGCGGACGAGTGTGCGGCCAGCGACGTCACCGTCACATAGACGAAGAATGCCGCGCCGCCCTGTGTCGCCGAATCGGGAACTCCCTCACCGGGTGTGATGCCGGTGACCGTGTACATCGCGGTCGGGCCGGACGGACGGAACGCGTCGGCGGGCAGCACCGCCGAATCGCCGAAGCGCAGGGCGGTGCCCGGTGCCGTCCGCGCCGGGGCGCCGGGCGGGACCGACACCGCGACGGAGGTCGGGAACGACGAGGTGCCGGGCGCCGACGACGGCGTCGACGACGAACAGGCGGTGAGTGCCGAGCCGGCCGCGACAGCTGCGAGAAGCGCACCGGATACGCGCATGGTCATCGAACCGCGGGATCGTCGGGGCCGGATCAGGGGTCGTGGCAGGCGCATGAGGGATCGCGGCGCGCGTGACGACGGTGACGTACTCACCTGCGTAAGGTAACCGATGTGTCGATTCACCACAGTCAAGCGGTCGCCCATGGCGCCTTCCAGGTCCTCGGAACCGGGGACGCCGAACCCGTCGACGAACTGCTCCGCGATGTGTTCGGGCGGAACGACATCGCGACGATCGGCGCCGATTGGCGCGGCATCGTGTACTTCACCCTGGCCGACGACGATGAGGTCGACGCCTCGACCGTCGTGGGCTTCGACGCGTCCAGCGGCAGCTCCGGGCCCCTGGCCACCCTCGAGGAGGTGATGGCCGCCGTGGCCGACGGTGACATCGCCGAGGCGGTCGACGCCGAGAGCTTCGACGCATGGCGCGTGGCGACCGGGGTCGACGGCATCGCCGTCGGCGACTGTGTGCCGCCGTCGCTGCCGGAGTTCATCGGTGGTGACCCCGCCGAACGCGCCGTCGAACCGCTGTCGCTGGTCTCCCACATCGCCAGCTGCGCAGCGCTGATGGGCCGCATCGAGCAACTCGGTCTGGCACCCGGCGATGACATCCCGGACGAGGTGTTCGACGCCACCCGATGGGAGTGAGCGCGCCGCATCCGGGGAATGCTCAGGCCTGCCGGCCGCGCCGCGACCGATACCACCGCACCAACTCGTCGGTCGACGAATCGCCCAGTGCCGCAGGTGGTTGCGAGTCGGTGATCGACCCCAGCAACTCCATCGCCTGGGTCTTGCCGAGCTCGACGCCCCACTGGTCGAAGGGATTGATACCCCAGATGGTGCCCTCGACGAAGACCTGGTGTTCGTAGAGCGCGATCAGCTGGCCGATGACCGATGGGGTGAGTTCGGGCGCGAGGATCGACGTCGACGGCCGGTTGCCGGGCATCACCTTGTGCGGCACCACATGTGGGTCCACGCCCTCGTCGGCGATCTCGTCGGCGGTCTTGCCGAACGCCAGCACCTTGGTCTGCGCGAAGTAGTTGCTCATCAGCAGATCGTGCATCGACCCGGTGCCGTCGGCGGTGGTGAGATCGTCTGTGGGCTCGGCGAATCCGATGAAGTCGGCCGGGATCATCCGCGTGCCCTGATGGAGCAGTTGATAGAACGCGTGCTGTCCGTTGGTGCCCGGCTCACCCCAGAAGACCTCGCCGGTGTCGGTGGTGACGTGATGCCCGTGTGCGGTGACCGACTTGCCGTTGGACTCCATGGTCAACTGCTGCAGATAGGCCGCGAACCGCGCCATGTCGTTGGAATAGGGTAGTACCACCCGTGATTGGGCGTCCCAGAAGTTGGAGTACCACAGCCCGATCAAGCCCAGGATGACCGGTGCGTTGCGCTCGAGCGGCGCGGTGCGGAAGTGTTCGTCGACGAGGTGGAAGCCGTGCAGGAACTCGCCGAAGCGGTCCTTGCCGATGGCCGCCATCACCGACAGGCCGATCGCCGAATCCACCGAGTACCGGCCGCCGACCCAGTCCCAGAAGCCGAACATGTTGACCGTGTCGATGCCGAACGCCGAGACCTTGTCGGCGTTGGTGCTCACGGCCACAAAGTGTTTCGCGACGGCGTCATCGGCAGCGCCAAGGCCGGCGAGCAGCCACCGCTTGGCGGCGGCGGCGTTGGTGAGCGTCTCCAGCGTGCCGAAGGTCTTGGACGCCACGATGAACAGCGTGGTCTCGGCGTCGAGGTCGGCAAGCGTGGCCACCAGGTCGGCGGGATCGACGTTGGAGACGAAATGGCAGCGAATGGGCGAATCGACGTAGTGGCGCAACGCCTGATAGACCATCACCGGTCCCAGATCGGAGCCGCCGATGCCGATGTTGACGACGTCGGTGATCGCTTTGCCGGTGTGCCCCTTCCACTCTCCGCTGCGGAGCTTGTCGGTGAAGGCGCCCATCGCGTCGAGGACCTCGTGGACGTCGGCCACCACGTTCTGGCCATCGACGACCAACTCGGCGTCGGCAGGCAGGCGCAGTGCCGTGTGCAGGACGGCGCGATCCTCGGAGGTGTTGATGTGGACGCCGGCGAACATCGCGTCGCGCTTGTCCTCGAGACCGGCCTCACGGGCCAGGCTGAACAGCAACTCCAACGTCTCGCGCAGCACGCGATTCTTCGAGTAATCGATGTGCAGATCGCCGACGTCGACGGTCAGTTCGCGGCCCCGATCGGGGTCGGCCGCGAAGACCTCCCGCAGATGCATCGAGTGAACGTGATCCTGATGCGCCGAGAGCGCCTGCCACGATTGGGTGCCGGTGATGTCGTGCTCGTTGCCATCGAGGTCACTCATACGACCACCCTATGTGGTGGGTGGGCGGCCCGCATGCACCGGCGCACACCGCACCGGCGCACACCGTCACCGGCCGAGCGGGCCCCGACCCAGACGCAGCAACAGCATCGCGAGCGTATGACCCTCCTGACCGAGTTCGGCGAACCGGTCGAGCACCTTGACCTCGCGGCTGTGCACCAGTCGCGGTCCGCCCGAGGCCATGCGTGCGGCTCCGACCTTCTTCGACACCGCAGACCGGCGCTTCACCGCGGCGAGGATGATCGCGTCGAGGCGGTCGATCTCGTGTCGCAACACCTCGATGTCGTCGGGCAGACCCGACACATCGTGTTCGAGCTCGTAGGAGGAGAGATCGATCGAATCGGCGAAGGAAGCGCCACCCGTGCGGGCGGGTGCGGTGTTGTCGGGGCTGGTCGACGAGTCGCTGGGGTCGGTCACCGTGTCGATTTTGCCACGCAGACACCGTGCCGTGGACACTGGTGGCCATGCCGAGACCCCGGGCAAGCATCGACCCCTCCCGAGATCCCGAAGACACCGGTCCGACGCGGTCCGCCGGAGAGGTGAGCGCCCCGGCGAGCCGGGTGGCGCAGATGGTCGTACCGGCCGTGATCACCCTGATCGTCGCGCAACTGATCGTCCGCGGCTGGCTGGTGGCCACCGGCAACTTCTACTGGGACGACCTCATTCTCGTCGGCCGGGCCTCGACCATGTCGATCTGGTCGTGGGACTACCTCGGCCACAGCCACGACGGCCATTTCATGCCCGCGGCGTTCCTGGTCGCGGGGATCTCGACGGTGCTCGCACCGCTGAACTGGGTGGCGCCGGCGATCACGCTCGTGGTGCTACAGGGACTCGCGTCGGTGTGCGTGTGGCGGATGATCCGGGTCCTGACCGGTCCCGGGGAGGGGCGGTCACGCAGCGCTGCCGTCCAGATCGCCTCGGTCGGCGCGCTGGCCTTCTACCTCTTCACCCCGCTGACGGTGTCGTCCTTCGTGTGGTGGGCCGCCGGCCTCAACACGTTGCCGATGCAGGCGGCGATGGCCTGGATCGTCGCCGACGCGGTGCTGCTCGCCCGCGGGGGCGCCGACCGCCGGCGCACGCGGCTGATCGTCCTCCGCTCGTCGGTGATCTTCGTCCTCTCCCTCGCCTTCTTCGAGAAGTCGCTGTTCATCCTGCCGGTGGCATTCGTCGCCGCGGTTCTGGTGAGCCGCACAGGTCTGGTGAACCGCACAGGGTCCCGGTCGGCGGACGTTGCCGATGCCGATGCCGATATCGATGCCGATGAATCTGCCGCGGCCGACACCGCCGCCGTCCAGATGGGCCCGCTGGGAACGGCATTCGTCCACGCCCGCCGGCTGTGGGCACCGCTGTCGGTGATCTTCGTGGCGTGGGCGCTGCTGTTCTTCTCGGTGTCCGACGCCACCGCCGGTCAACATTCGGTGTCGCAGACCGCGCAACTCGTGTGGCGGTCGATCAATCGTGGTGTCATCCCGTCCCTTGTCGGCGGTCCGTGGGACTGGGAACGCTGGGTGCCGAGCCCGCCGATGGGGTTCTCCGCGGTGTGGATGGTCGTGCTGGGGTGGCTGGTGGTGGCCGCCGTGGTGATCTGGGCCGTTCGTACCCGGATCGGTGCGGTGGCGGTACTCGTGTGTGCGGCGCTCTATGTCGTCGTCGCGCAGATCCCGGTGATGTGGAATCGCTCATCGGCCAACACCGCCCTCGAACTGGCCCAAACCCTGCGGTATCTGCCCGATTCGGCGGTCGTACTCACCGCCGCGCTCGCCCTGCTCGTCGCCGCGCCCCGGCGTTCGGTGAACTCGGTCCCACCGTCGGGTGGGCGCCATGCCGCTCCCGAGGCCGACGAGGAGACGGTGGGCCGCGGTCGGACAGTGGGTACGGCAGTCGGCGTCCTCGCCGCAGTGACCGCGGTGTTGGCGTTCGCGTCGTCGTTGATCTCGACCGCGTCGTACCAGTCGTCCTGGACCGACGATCCGACCGGCGCCTATCTGGCCAACGCCAAGCGCGCGCTCGCCGACAACCGGGACCACACGATGTTCGATCAGGCGCTGCCGCTCGAGGTACTGCTGCCGGTGGCGTACCCGTACAACCAGATCAGCGCCACCTTCGGCCGTGTCACCGACCGTTCGCCGTTCGGCGACACCACCGACCGGCTCTTCGTCCTCGACAACGCCGGCAACCTCACACCCGGCGCGGTGACCCCGCGACGGACCGTCGAGGCGGGCCGCGGGACATGCGCGCGACCGGAACTCACCGGACCGACGTCACTGCGGCTCGACGGCCCGTTGATCAACTGGCGGTGGACCATTGCGCTCGGCTACTGCGCCAACGCCGCGGGCGACGTGGAGATGTCCCTCGACGGCGGACCAGCCGTTCGCGTTCCGCTGCAGGCGGGTCTGCATGTGGTCTACGTGCAACTCGACGGTCACGGCACCGAACTCCGAATCCGGCCGCTCACCCGGGGCTTGGCGCTGCACACCGGTGACGGACGGGTCGGTGAGGTGGTCGACGCCCGGCTGCTGGGCCAGTGAGCGTTGCTGCGCCGGTGCCGTCTCAGCCGCTCGTGTCGGACGATTCCGGCGCGTCATAGTACACCGAGATCTTGCTCGAGTATCCGGCTTGGGCCACCAGCGCGGTGAGCGCGTCACCGGTCGACTGCTCGGCCACGTAGTACGCGATGCGGCCGTCGTCGCCGATGGCCTGCACCTGCTTGCTCATCTGATCGCGCAGGGTGGCCGTGCCCGCCCAACTCGGATCGAAGGTGCCGTTGGTGACATGCGCGGCGTAACCGGGTGCGAAGGTGACCAGGTAGGCACCGGCCGGGCCGTAGCCGTCGAACAGATAGTCGCCGCGCTTGACGGCATAACTGCTCGGCAGGCCGGTGTGTTCGGAGGCGTAGGTCGCCGCAGCGGGCTGCTTGGTCCCGGTGCGCACCATGGTGAACTGACGCTGCGTGGCCTGCGTGTTGTCGTCGAGGTAGTCGCTGAGGGTATCGGCGCCGTAGTCGATGAACGGGAGGTAGGAGAAGGTCACGTTGGGTCGGATCGAACCGCCTCCGGAACCGAGATTGGTTGCGGTGCAACGGGTGGTGGCGGTCTTGTTGAAGTCGACCCGGATCACCGGGGTGCAGGTGCCGCCGAGGGCCCCGGCCGGCTGGCCGTTGACGATGAAGTTGACGGTCAGGCCGTAGTTCACATGCCCGGGCTTGTTGTCGGATCCGCGCCTCGGCGTGCCGTTGACGGTGAGGTCGTAACCGCACGCCACATTCGAGCAGTCACCGGTCTGCTTCCAGCCGACCTGGTCGAGTTGTCCGCCCGGCAGGTCGTCGATCGTCATACCGGGTACCGGCACCGACCCGAGATCGTTGGTGAGGCCCTTCTGCTGGGCGAAGATCGGCGAGATCTGATCGAAGGACAGCGGTGTGACGTCGGTGTCGATGGTGGTGGTGACGTCACCGTCGCGGTACTGCCCCTTGAGATGGCTGATCGCCTTGGTGTCGGAGGCGAAGGTGATCTCCCAGTCACCGGCCTTGACCTTGTTGTCGGCCAGCGAGGTGATCGCCGGATCCGAGGTCGGCCAGAAGCGGGCGTCGGGGGTGTCCTTGTTGGGAGAGGGCAGTGGGGCGCCCAGCGACGGCGGATTGACGAGGTCGTTGTTGCCCAGGCGCCCGGCCAACACGATCGGTGACAGCGCATACCCGAGGTTGGGCAGACTCCACTCCGCGGAGGCCCACTTGTTGTCGACCGGCGACATGTCGACGTTGTCGGGGGTGGTGCCGCCGAGTACCGCTTTCCAGAAGGCGACCGGGGCCTTGGTGAAGTAGTAGTTGCCGACCTGGGTGTAGTCGCCCTGCTGACCGTTGACGGTGATCGAGCCACTGACGTTGCCCGACAGCGCCACCTGCAGGTCGGAGAACTCGACGGTGAGGGTGGTGCCGTCGCCGTACTTGCGCGTCAATGTTCCCTTGTACTTGGCGCCCGGGCTGCTGCCGTACTGAAAGGCCGTCTGGTCCAGGCTCTTCTGTGCCCGGAACGCGGCGGTCGGCTCGGCCGATCCGGAGTTGCTCCACGGGATGAACGACAGGATCAGGGCGACGATCACCGCCACCGCCCCGACGCTGGTCAATACCAGTGCAATGACCTTCGATGTGTTCTTCATCGCTCGCTTCCCGGGGCATGGGTCATCGGGCGTGAGATCACGGCGATGTCCGTTTTCGGCCGAATGATGTCAAGACTAGACATCTCCGGCCTGGCTTCGGGAGGCCGCATGGGACGAATGAATGACTACAAGCGCTGCGCATCTTCACCCGTGCCTCCCCTGACCACGTGGGGGGAATCCGCATCGTCTCGCACCGCAGGCCCCCGGACTCGGTGTGAGGGTCATCGTAACCGGTTCGTCCGACAGCGGAGGCCATCTGGGCGGCTTCGCCCCGCGCAATCGTGTCGGTGGGCCGGAGTAGCCTGAGATACCGATGACCACCAGCTCCGCACCCAGTTCCGCACCCGCCACCGCGTCCGCGGCATCCGCAGCCGCCGCGCCGCCCGCCGCCTCGTCGGCAGCCGACGAGCGCGTCGAACGGCTCCTCGACGGGCTGAACCCGCAGCAGCGTGCGGCGGTGGTGCACAGCGGTCCGCCGCTGCTGATCGTCGCCGGTGCCGGGTCGGGTAAGACCGCGGTGCTCACCCGCCGCATCGCCTACCTGCTCGCGGCACGCGATGTCACGCCGGGCCAGATCCTGGCGATCACCTTCACCAACAAGGCGGCCGCGGAGATGCGCGAGCGCGTCATCGGTCTCGTCGGCCCGCGCGCGGCCTACATGTGGGTCTCCACCTTCCACTCGACGTGTGTGCGCATCCTGCGCGCCCAGTCGGCGCTGCTGGGCAACCGCAACTCCAACTTCTCGATCTACGACTCCGACGACTCGAAACGTCTGCTGGGCATGATCATTCGCGATCTCGACGTCGACCCGAAGAAGTTCAGTCCGCGCGGTGTTGCGGTGAGCATCTCGAATCTCAAGAACGAACTGTCCGATCCCGACGACGCGCACGCCGCCGCCGGTGAGGAGCCGACCGCGCGCACCATCGCCGAGATCTATGCGGAGTATCAGCGCCGGCTCGCCGCGGCCAACGCCTTCGATTTCGACGATCTGATCGGTGAGACCGTCGCCCTGCTGCAGAGTCACCCCGACGTCGCCGAGTACTACCGTCGTCGTTTCCGCCACGTCATGGTCGACGAGTACCAGGACACCAACCACGCGCAGTACGTACTCGTGCGCGAACTCGTCGGCCGCGAGGCCACGTCATCGGGGCTCGCGCCGTCGGAACTGTGCGTGGTCGGTGACGCCGACCAGTCGATCTATGCCTTCCGCGGGGCGACGATCCGCAACATCGAGGAGTTCGAGCGCGACTTCCCGAACGCGGAAACCATTCTGCTGGAACAGAATTACCGCTCGACGCAGACGATCCTCTCGGCGGCCAACGCGGTCATCTCACGCAATCCGAATCGTCGGGACAAGCGGTTGTGGACCGACTCCGGCGACGGTGAGCTCATCGTCGGATACGTCGCCGACTCCGATCGGGAGGAGGCGACGTTCATCGCCACCGAGATCGAGCGGCTCACCGACCACACCATCGGCGGCGCACAGTCCAACAGCTATTCCGACATCGCCGTGTTCTACCGGACCAACACCGGATCGCGCGCGCTGGAAGAAGTGTTCGTCCGTCACGGCATCCCGTACAAGGTGGTCGGCGGTACCCGTTTCTACGAGCGCAAAGAGGTGCGCGACGTCGTCGCGTATCTGCGGGTGGTCGCCAACCCCGAGGATTCGGTCAGTCTCCGGCGCATCCTGAACACGCCGCGTCGGGGCATCGGGGACCGCGCCGAGGCGTGCGTCGCCGTGCACTCGGAGAACCGCGGGATCTCGTTCTACCAGGCGCTGATCGAGGGAGCGCAGGGTCAGGTCGGGTTGCTGAACACGCGTGCGGTCAAGCAGATCGGCGGCTTCGTCGACCTGATCGAGGGCTTGCGCAACGACTTTTTGACCACTTTCGGTGAGGGCGGTACGGAGGGCTCCGACGTCGCCGTCGCCGACGCCACCGAAGAGGGTGCCGACATCGGCGAACTCGTCGACGCCATCGTCGACCGCAGCGGATACCGCGCCGAGCTCGAGGGGTCCCACGATCCGCAGGACGGCGCCCGGCTGGACAACCTCAATGAATTGATCTCGGTGGCAAAGGAATTCAGCCGCGATGCGGCCGAAGCCGGGCAAGCCGAGGTGGACAACGGCACCGACGAGGAGGCGGCGCAACTGCGCGAGGGTGAGCCCGAACCCGGTTCGCTGGCCGCCTTCCTGGAACGGGTGTCGTTGGTCGCCGACGCCGATCAGCTCCCCGACGAGGGTGAGGGTGTGGTCACGCTCATGACCCTGCACACCGCCAAGGGGCTCGAGTTCCCGGTGGTCTTCGTGACCGGTTGGGAGGACGGGCATTTTCCCCATCTGCGTGCCCTCGGCGATCCGGCGGAGCTCAGCGAGGAACGACGCCTCGCCTACGTCGGTATCACCCGCGCCAAGCAGCGGTTGTATCTGACCCGTGCGGTCACCCGCGCATCCTGGGGTCAGCCGGTGTCGAACCCCGAATCCCGCTTCCTACAAGAGATTCCGCAGCATCTGCTCGATTGGCGGCAGACCGAACGGCGGCGTCCCGGACGCGGCTTCGGATCCTCGGGTGGGGTGTTCGGCCGTGGCGACGATCGTGGTTCCAGCGGTGCGCTGGGGCGTTCGTCGTTCTCCGCGGACCCGAATCGAGGGCGCAACAAGCAGATTCAGCTCGACGTGGGCGATCGGCACAATCATCCCAAGTACGGGATGGGCAAGGTCGTCGGCAAGGAGGGCAGCGGGGCGACCGAGCGGGTCGTCATCGATTACGGTGGCAACACCGGCCGCATCACGCTGCTGACGATCGGCGGGATTCCCGGCGAGAAGCTGTGACGGACGCCGAGCGGTGAGGGTGGGTCAGCCGACGTAGTTCGACAGCCGCACACCGTGCTCGGCGAGCCACGGTGCCGGGTCGATCTTGGTCTTGCCGTCCAGCCACACCTCGAAATGGCAGTGCGGGCCGGTGGATTGGCCGTCGCTGCCGACCAGACCGATGACCTGCCCGGCCTTGACGGTCTGGCCCTTCTGGACGAGGACGCCATTGGAATACATGTGCCCGTACACGGTGACGGTGCCGTCGGGGGCCTTGACCTGAATCCAGTTGCCGAAGCCCGACGCCGGACCGGCCTCGAGGACCACACCGTCGGTGGCGGCGTGGATCGGGGTGCCCAGCGGCGCCGCGAAATCCAGACCGGCATGCATGACGCCCCAGCGCATCGCATACAGCGAGGTCAGCTGATACTGCCCCAGCGGCACGGGTGACTCGTACAAGGGCGGCAACGAGGCGTTGATTCGTGCGGCCTCGGCATCGGCGAGTTGCTTGCCGACCTGCAACTGCTGGCCGTACATGCTCGTGTCGGGGGTGTTCGCCGACGCGGGCGCGATCCCGGGCCCG
>NZ_MVPX01000497.1:0-2192 GCF_002043085.1 Gordonia sp. i37
TCGCCTGCGTATTCGTCGACTGTGGCGCCGAGAACGTCGAAGGGCTCGTCATGGCGGTACTCGTCGAACTCACCCTCGGGGATGAGGATGTCCTGGGTGATCTCTGAGGTGGTGGTGCGGCGTGTGGAGCGTCGGCGACCGACCGAGGCCGAGCCGTCTTCGATGGGGGCCCAGTCATCGACGTCCCACTCGTAGTCGGCGGTGTCGCCGTACGTGGTCTCGTCGCTGTAGTAGATGTCGCTGCGGTCGACGGGGATGATCGTGGTCATCTCCTCGGCGGTCAGATCATTGATCCGCTCGTCGCGGCGTCGACGTCCGCCGACGACCGCGGTACCGGATACCGACCCGCCTGGGAAACCACGTTCCGCCAAGTCGTCCACCTCACCTCACGTTTGCGATACACCCAGGTGCCCGCGTTCTTTCGGCGTTACGGATGTGGCGCGATGGACCACTACGACCTGAGACTGCTTGCCGACGGTAACGAAATGATTGCGACAAGTCCAACCCTGGGGAGTGAAAACCCGGGATAAAGTGAGCTGGGTCACAGCCGATGACGAGGTTCACACTGTGCTGAATTTGCGGTATTGGCTGGCGGATTCGCCGCAATGCGCCCGGCCGGATGGCTGACGGCGCCGGGTCGGCACCCGCGCGTGTCCCGACCGAGCGAGTGATCTGTCGCACAAGGTGAGGAGGTGTACCCAAACCGGATATGCGGCAGGTTTAAAGTCCCGTATGGCCCGCGTTACACCCAGACGAGCGGGCAAATCTACGAAATGGTGAGCTGAATGGATCTCTTCGAATACCAGGCGAAGGAACTGTTCGCCAAGCACGGAGTTCCGACCACACCCGGTCGTGTAACCGACTCTGCCGCCGACGCGCGCACGATTGCCGAGGAAATCGGCAAGCCCGTCATGATCAAGGCGCAGGTGAAGGTCGGTGGACGTGGCAAGGCCGGCGGCGTGAAGTACTCCAAGGACGCCGACGAGGCGCAGGCGAACGCCGAGAACATCCTCGGTCTCGACATCAAGGGCCATGTCGTCAAGAAACTCCTCGTCGCCGAGGCCAGCGACATCGCCGAGGAGTACTACATCTCCTTCCTCCTCGATCGCGCCAACCGCACCTACCTGGCCATGTGCTCGGTCGAGGGCGGCGTGGAGATCGAGGTGACCGCCGAGCAGAACCCCGACGCGCTCGCCCGCGTCCCGGTCGACGCCGTCAAGGGTGTCGACCTCGCATTCGCTCGCGAGATCGCGGAGAAGGGCAAGCTGCCCGCCGAGGTGCTCGACGCCGCCGCCAACACCATCCAAAAGCTCTGGGAGGTGTTCATCGCCGAGGACGCCACCCTCGTGGAGGTCAATCCTCTGGTCCGTACCCCCGACGACCAGATCCTGGCCCTCGACGGCAAGGTCACCCTCGATGAGAACGCCGACTTCCGGCATCCCGACCACGAGGCCTTCGCCGACCGCGACGCCACCGATCCGCTGGAGCTCAAGGCCAAGGAGAACGACCTCAACTACGTCAAGCTCGACGGACAGGTCGGCATCATCGGCAACGGCGCCGGGCTGGTCATGAGCACCCTCGACGTGGTCGCCTACGCCGGTGAGAAGCACAAGGGTGTCAAGCCCGCGAACTTCCTCGACATCGGTGGCGGCGCCTCGGCCGAGGTGATGGCCGCCGGTCTCGACGTCATCCTCGGAGACGAGCAGGTCAAGAGTGTCTTCGTCAACGTCTTCGGCGGCATCACCGCCTGCGACGCTGTCGCCAACGGCATCGTCGGCGCGCTGAACAAGCTCGGCGACGAGGCCAACAAGCCGCTCGTCGTCCGCCTCGACGGCAACAAGGTCGACGAAGGCCGCAAGATCCTGGCCGATGCGAATCACCCCTTGGTGACGCTCGCCGAAACGATGGACTCCGGCGCCGACAAGGCCGCCGAACTGGCGAGCAAGTGAGGGGCTAGAGAAACATGTCGATCTTCCTGAACAAAGACAACAAGATCATCGTCCAGGGCATCACCGGCGGTGAGGGCACCAAGCACACCGCACTGATGCTCAAGGCCGGTTCGAACATCGTCGGCGGCGTCAACGCCCGCAAGGCCGGCACCACCGTCGCCCACACCGCCAAGGACGGCTCCGACGTGGAGCTGCCCGTCTTCGGCAGTGTCGCCGAGGCGATCAAGGAGACCGGGGCCGACC
>NZ_MVPX01000498.1:0-807 GCF_002043085.1 Gordonia sp. i37
ACGGCTCCGACGTGGAGCTGCCCGTCTTCGGCAGTGTCGCCGAGGCGATCAAGGAGACCGGGGCCGACACCTCGATCGCCTTCGTCCCGCCGAAGTTCGCCAAGGACGCCATCATCGAGGCGATCGACGCGGAGATCCCGCTGCTGGTCGTCATCACCGAGGGAATCCCGGTGCAGGACAGCGCCTATGCGTGGGCCTACAACGTCGAAAAGGGGAACAAGACCCGCATCATCGGGCCGAACTGCCCCGGCATCATCACCCCGGGCGAATCGCTGGTGGGCATCACCCCGGCCAACATCACCGGCAAGGGTCCGATCGGCCTGGTCTCCAAGTCCGGCACCCTGACCTACCAGATGATGTACGAGCTGCGCGATCTCGGTTTCTCCACCGCCATCGGCATCGGCGGCGACCCGGTCATCGGGACCACCCACATCGACGCCATCGAGGCGTTCGAGAAGGATCCGGAGACCAAGGTCATCGTGATGATCGGTGAGATCGGTGGCGACGCCGAGGAGCGTGCGGCCGACTACATCAAGGCCAACGTCTCCAAGCCGGTCGTCGGCTACGTCGCGGGATTCACTGCGCCCGAGGGCAAAACGATGGGCCACGCCGGCGCGATCGTGTCCGGCAGCTCCGGCACCGCCCAGGCCAAGAAGGAAGCCCTCGAGGCTGCGGGCGTCAAGGTCGGCAAGACGCCGAGCGAGACCGCCACGCTGGCCCGGGAGCTCTACGAGGCTCTCTGACCCACGGTCGGAGATCATCCCGAAACCCGCCTGCACGCGAGAACTCGTGTGCAGGCGGGTTTTT
>NZ_MVPX01000499.1:0-11799 GCF_002043085.1 Gordonia sp. i37
GGGTAGTGGCCGGCCGCGGGCCAGGGCGACGGTGATCCCGGCGACCATGTTGTCGCCCGCCCCGACACCACTGCCGAACCCGGACCCGATCGGGACTCCGGCGACGTCGGTCACCTGATCGGTGGTCACCACCAGTGCGCCCGCCGCCCCGCGTGACACGACGACGGCGTCGGCGATGCCCCGCGTGATCAGGATTCGTGCGGCCTCGACCTGTGAGTCGGTCTCCGGCAGAGGCAGATCCAATGCTTCACGGAGTTCGCGAAGGCTCGGCTTGATCACTGCGGCGCCGCGCACCCGCAGCAGAGCCGGGCCGTGGGTGTCGACGATCAGTGTGCACCCGTGCCGGTCCGCGATGGCCGACACGGCCGGGAAGAAGACGTCCGAGCATCCCGGTGGGAGACTGCCACTCACCACGAGATGCGTTGCGGTGCTCGCAAACTCGTCCATGGCGGCGAGGCAGTGTTGCTCCTCGGTGGCGGTGAGGTCGGGGCCGGGCAACACGAAGCGGTACTCCTCGCCGGTCCGGACCTCGCGGACGGTCAACGATTCCCGGCTTCCACCGGTGATGCCGAGGGGGGCCGTTGCGATGCCCTCGGCGGCGAGAAGTGCCTCGATGCGTGCTCCGGTGGGGCCGCCGCTGGTGAAGACCGCGGTGGCCGGCACGCCGAGCCGAATCGCTGCCCGGGCGACGTTGATCCCGCCGCCACCCGGATCGTATCGGGGGCGCGAGCATCGCATCTTCTCCGTCGCCTGCAGGATCGGCACCGAGCTGTGGATGTCGAGCGCAGGATTCATCGTGACGGTCACGATGTGTGGTGTGGCTGGTGACTTCATCTCCTGTCCATGGTGCCCCGCGAATATGTCGGGCGGCAGATGCTTTTGGCCCTTTTGTCACCGCCGTGCGGTGGTGTCCAATGGAGGTGACGGACTCGGTTGGCGAGTCGGTCGACGAAGAGATCGGCAAGGAGCGGGTCATGGCAGTGAATGCCCCGATAGTGGTGGCGGTCGACGGGTCGGACACGGCGCTCGAGGCGCTCCGGTGGGGTGCTCTGGCCGCGGTGCGGGAGAACCGATCCCTGCGCGTGGTCGGCGTCGTCGAGACCGTCGCGGCGGGATATGCGCCGGGTGTGTTGATGACCCCGGCGGTGGCCGAGGCACTGCACGCCGATGCCCGCCGGGCGGTGGACGAGGCGATCGCCGCGGCCACCAAGGTGTCGGCGGACGTCGACGCCGAGGGCGAGGTCCGCGAGGGCAGACCGGCCCTCGTCCTGCGTGAGATATCCAGTGGTGCACACCTTCTCGTCGTCGGTCGTCGTGGCCGCGGGGGTGTGGCCGGGTTGTTGCTCGGTTCGGTCAGCTCCGACGTCGCCGCACACGCCGATTGTCCGGTGGTGGTGGTCTCGGGTCCCGTACCTCAGACCGGTCCGGTGGTGGTCGGCGTCGACGGATCGGCGATCTCGCAGGCAGCCCTCGGCGCCGCCTTCACCCAGGCCGCCGAATTCGGCACGTCGTTGGTGGTCGTCAGCACCTATCCGGGATTCTCCGGCGAAGGGTTCTACGACCAGGACGAGGTGCTGGCTCAATTCCGGGACGGGACCACCGAATCCGTCGAACGTCAGGTCGCCGAGCACCGTCGCGACCATCCTGCCGCCGACACCGTGTCCGTCGAGACCGCGGTGGTCGCCGGCGATCCCGCGCCGCGCATCATCGAGGCCGCAGGTGATGCCCAACTGATCGTGCTCGGGAGCAGGGGGCGTGGCGGCTTCCGGGGGTTACTGCTCGGATCGACCAGTCAAGCCGTCCTGCACACCGCATCGTGCCCGGTGATGATCGTGCACTCCGACCGCAGCCGGTGAAAGACGTTGTCACACCGCGGTTGATGCGACAGCGCCTCGACGGCAGCGCGTGTGCAGCCGGTGCGGTCACGATTCGCTGACGGCCTTGAGCCGCGCGAGTCCTTTCTCGAAGTCCTTGCCGAGCAGTTTGTCGAAGAAGCCCAGTGGGGCGGCCACGCGGCTGAAGAGCGAATGCTTGCCGGTCATCGTCCACGTGACGTCGCTGACGCCGTCGTTCTCGGTGATGTCGAAGGCGCTGCGGCTCGTGGATTTCATCGGCTTCTCGAACACGACCCGGATCGCCACGTGGGTCGGCGCGGTGTCCTCGAGGATCTCCATGGTGCCCTTGCCCGCTTTCCGATTTCCTGACCACGCGTAGCGCGCACCCACGCCGAGCTCGGCTCCGGAATAGGTTCTCGACAGATCGGGGTCGAGGCCCTCCCACGGCGACCAATCGACCCATCGATGCAGATCATGGA
Source organism: Gordonia sp. i37 (assembly GCF_002043085.1). NCBI lineage: Bacteria > Bacillati > Actinomycetota > Actinomycetes > Mycobacteriales > Gordoniaceae > Gordonia > Gordonia sp. i37. The sequence goes on from NZ_MVPX01000499.1 coordinate 2,315, forward strand.
TGTGAGCGTGGATATCGGCGGCAGGCGCGGCGATCGTGGTGCGGCGCACCACGGTGTAGTTCTCGGCCATCGGACTTCCTGTTCTGTGGATCGGGGGCGTCCCGGGTGGACTCTGCGTGTTCTGGGTGGTGTGGGGATGCAAGTATGACCCTGCGTCCCGCCGAAAGTCATCGCGCAATCCTCCGGGTGGGGCTGTGGTGCGTGCGATAATCCGGCGGTGAGCGACACGGGTTCCCGACCGGGCGGGTTGGCGGCGTTGCTGCAGTTGCCCCGGCAGGTGGCCTCCGCCGCGGCCGACGCCGCCGAGCGCGTACCGGTTGCCGGTGGTGTCGTGCGTGTGGCGCGGCGCACCACACACGAGGTCCTCGACGGCGTCGGCACCCTCGCCACGGCGGCGGCGGGCACGTCAATCGGAGCGGTGATCCACGCCGTCGTCGACGAGCTCAGTTCGATGGACCTCACGCCGCTCATCGGTGCCATCGATCTGAATCGGGTCGTCGACGCGGTGGATCTCGACGCGGTGCTCCGCGACATCGACATCAACGCCTTGATCGCGCGACTCGACCTCGACGCCATGATCGGCCGGGTGGACATCGCGGCGCTGCTCGACGGCCTCGATCTCCCCGGGATCGTCGGGGGACTCGACCTTCCGGCGGTACTCGCGGCCGTCGATCTCGCAGCGGTGATCGACGCGGTCGACGTCGCCGCGATCGTCGACCACCTCGACATCGACGCCATCCTGGACAAGATCGACATCGATGCCATCGTCACCCGCGTGGATCTCGACGGCGCCGTGGAGCGGGTCGACATCGACGCCATCATCGCCCGCATCGATTTGATCGGCCTCGCCGACGAGATCATCGACGGCGTCGACCTGCCCGACATCATCCGCGAGGCGAGTACCTCGGTGACGACCGAGGTGATGACCGACGTGCGCAGCAGCAGCGAACGCGCCGACGACGCGGTGGCCGATCTCGTGAACCGGTTGCTCCGACGCAAGGTGGCCGCCCGGGTCGCCGACGCCGGGCTTGTCGACGATTCCCAGAATGGTGACAACACGAGCGGTGGGGCCCAGAGCGATGGGACACAGAGTGATGGGACACAGAACGGTGCATGATCCAGTGTCACACCACGATTCGGCCGGGCACCCGATCGCTCGTCCGCACGTCGTCCTCGACACCGATCGCTCGGCCGGGATCGTCAGCCGCGCGATCGCGGCCGTCCTCGACCTGCTGCTGGTGCTCGCGGTGATGGGCGGGCTGTACGTCGGGTGGCTGATGGCCCGTCTGATCTACGACGTGCACCAGTTCTCGCTGCCGAGCGCGAACCCGTTCTTCACCGCGACGACCTTCGTCGCGGTGTCGGTGATCTACCTGACCGGGTGCTGGTGCGTCTCCGGCCGCACGCTGGGGTCGGTGGTGATGGGATTGCGGCTGGTCAGTCGGAAAGGCAAACCGCGCGTTCGGCTTCCGGTGGCGCTGATCCGCGCACTGATCTGTGTGTTCTTCTCGGTCGGGCTATTGTGGGTCATCGTCGATCCGCGTCGTCGCTCGGTCGCCGACCTGGTGGTGCGCACGCGCGTGGTGTATTCGCGGTGAGCGAGCATGAGGAACATCCCTCGGCGGCACAGCTGATCGACACGCTCGCCGACCCGGATTCGTGGGAGACGTGGGACGATTCACCGCCGGCGACGGTCGTCGCCGATGCCTACGACGGCCAATTGCGCCGTGCCGCTGAGAAATCCGGGGTCGACGAGTCGGTGCGGACCGGGCTGATCCGGATCGGCGGGACGCCGGTGGTGGTGATCGTCAGCGAGTTCGGATTCCTCGGTGGATCGATCGGACATGTTGCCGGACACCGCATCACCACGGCGATCCGACGCGCCACCGAGCACGGATTCGCCGTCGTCGGTCTGCCGTGCTCCGGCGGCACCCGCATGCAGGAGGGTACGCCGGCGTTTCTGCAAATGGCGGCGATCACCGGGGCGGTGACCCGGCATCGTGCGGCTGGTCTGGCCTACCTCATCTACCTGCGTCATCCCACCACCGGTGGTGTGTTCGCGTCGTGGGGTTCGCTCGGCGGGATCACCTGGGCGCAACCCGGAGCGCTCATCGGCTTCCTGGGTCCGCGGGTCGTTGCCGGACTCGTCGGCACGCCGATCCCCGACGACGTCCAGCGCGCCGAGAATCTCGCCCGTCGCGGCATCGTCGACGACGTCGTCGCACCGGAAGACCTCCGCGATCGGTTGCGCGGCGTCCTCGACGCGCTCGCTCCAGATATCGCCCCCGACGCCGTTGCCGAGTCGGAAGTTGTTGTTCCACAAGATGCCCCGATGGAGCATGCGGCGCCCGGTGCCGAATCGGTGTGGTCGGCGGTGACCGCGACCCGGCGTCCCGGACGCGTCGGGGTCCGGGATCTGATCGCCGTGCCCGGGTCTGCTCTGGTGGGAGCCTGCGGGCCGATCGTGGTGGCGTTGAGCCGATTCGGTGGCCGATCCGCTGTGGTGATCGGACAGGACGCCGACCGGCAACGTGCCGGCGAGCTGATCGGGCCACACCACCTGCGTATGGTGCGTCGCGCACTGACCTTCGCCGCCGAACTCGGGCTACCGGTGGTGACCGTCATCGACACCCCGGGCGCAGAGTTGTCGGTCGCCGCAGAGGAGGACGGACTTGCCGGTGAGATCGCCCGGTGTACAGCCGAACTGATGGGTGTGCCGACGGTGACCGTCTCGGTGTTGCTCGGGCAGGGATCGGGTGGGGCTGCGCTCGCGCTGTTCCCGACCGATCGACGGGTCGCGCTGTCGGATGCGTGGCTGTCCCCGCTGCCGCCCGAAGGCGCCAGTCTGATCGTCCATCGGGACGTCAGTCATGCCGCCGGTATCGCTGCGGGACAGCAGATCCTGGCGATCGAGCTGGCCGGGCTCGGGGTGTTCGACCGCATCGTTGCGGCCGGCGAGATGGAGGACGGGGAGATGGAGGACGGGGAGGCGGGAGACGGTATGGCCGCATCGGCGACCCGGATACGAGAAGTGATCGCCGACGAACTGCACTCGCTGTCCGCGCCGGACCCTGCTGCACGGTCCCGGGTTCCCGCCGCCCCGTCGCCGCCCGGGGCGATGACGCGCATCCCGGCGGTCGGCGCCATCGTGCGTGATGCGGCCGGCCGATTTCTACTGGTCCAGCGTGGGCATGAGCCGCAGGCGGGTATGTGGACCGTGCCGGGCGGCAAGGTCGAGTCCGGAGAGACGTTGGAGCAGGCCGTGATCCGCGAGATCGCCGAGGAGACGGGCATCGCCATCGAGGTCGTCCGGGAGGCCTGGGTGGTCGACATCCCCGATCGGCGTGCCGGCGTGGTCTACGAGGTCCACGACTTCGTGGCCACCCCGTTGACCACGGATGTCGTCGCCGCTGACGATGCCGCGGACGCGGGGTGGTTCGACCGCGAACAGATGCGTGCGCTGCCACTGACGCCAGGACTGCTCGACCATCTCGACCGGTACGGGCTGCTGTGACGCCGGTGACGGACAGACCTCGCGTATTGGTAAGCTGCGGTGCGCTATTGGACAGAGCGGCCCGCATGTGTGGCCGGGGTCGACCGGGGAGGGCAGCATGTCGGTGAGCCGACGCATCATGGCACCGCTGATCGCGGTGGTGGCGTTGTCGACGGGCCTGAGTGCCTGCGGTGACGATTCGACGAGCACCACGGGAACGGCTCCGACCTCAAGTGCCGGAGCGATGGATTCGCTGACGTCGAGCGCGCTGTCGGGGGCATGGACGGGGACGTGGACGTCGGTGGGGGAGACCAAGACCGCGCAACTCGGCGTGGTCACCGACAAGCCGTTCCTCGCGACCATCGACATCCCGGGCCGTTGTGGCGCCACGTGGAAGGAGACCTCGCGCGACGCCACTCACGTCGTGGTCGCGGCGACGGTCACCTACGGCCAGTGCGCCGACAACGAGTGGCAGCTCACCGTCTCCGACCAGTCGATCTCCGCGGTCGATACCAGCGATCCGCAGACCCGGGCTCAGTTCCGACGAAGCTGACCGAGCGCATCACCGGCGCCGCGCAGACATTCCGTCCGGTGCCATTGGATTTGACCCACACTGAACGCAATCGCGTGCACGGCCATCGTCGCAGGTGGGTTCGGTGACATCGGGTCGCGCGTGATCGCGACGTCATCAATCGCGCGAATCGGACGCTAGCGTTCCTGAGGTTGTCTCTCGAACCAGTCCAGTGGAGGTACTGCCGTGCGATCGCGGATTCTCGTCCTGTTGCTCTCGTTCATCGCCGCCGCGAGCGTGATCACCGCGTGCGGTGGGGACGATTCGCAGGCGGTGAAGATCGGGGTCGCCGACGCGTCGGAAAGCTACTGGAACGTGTTCAAGCAGAAGGCCTCCGCTGCGGGCATCGACGTCGAGCTGGTGAATTTCACCGACTACAATCAGCCCAATCCCGCACTCGCCGAGGGGGAGTTGGACCTCAACGAGTTCCAGCACCTGCTGTACCTGGCGACCTACAATGCCAAGAACAACAAGGATCTGGTGCCGATCGGCGCGACCGCGGTCTACCCGCTACCGCTGTACTCCACTCAGTACAAGTCCGTCGGTGAGATCCCGCAGGGGGCGCAGGTCGCAATCCCCAATGACCCCACCAATCAGGCACGCGGACTGCTGGTGCTCGCGCAGGCCGGACTCATCACGCTGACGAAGCCGGGCAACGCTTTCTCCACGCCCGCCGACATCGATCAGGCGCGATCCAAGGTGAAGGTCATCGCCGTCGACGCCGGTCAGACCGCCGCGAATCTCGATTCGGTGGCCGCGGCGATCGTCAACAACAACTACGCGACGTCGGCCAAACTGACCGCAGATCAGATCATCGCCTCCGACGATCCGAATGCCGAGGCCTCCAAGCCCTACATCAATGCGTTCGTCGCCCGCGCCGCAGACAAGGACAATGCCACCTACGCGAAGCTGGTGCAGATCTACCACGATCCCGAGGTGATCGCGGCGGTGAAGAAGTCGCTGGGCGACTCCGGGGTCATCAAGACGAACTCGCCTGCCGATCTGCAGGCGACCCTGAAGGGATTGGAAGCCGACGTGCGGGCCAATGGCTCCTGAGCCTGTCCCCGCCGGGGCGGCCCGGCGTCCGGCTGCAGTCGAGTTCGTGGACGTCGCAAAGCGTTTCGGCAAGGATGCGCCTGCGGTCCTCGACGGCATCAGTCTGCGCATCGATGCCGGGGAGATCGTCGGGATCATCGGGCCGTCGGGCGCGGGGAAGTCGACGCTCGCGCGTCTGATCAACGGACTCGAACGGCCCACCAGCGGTCACGTGCTGGTCGACGGACGGGACCACGGTGGGGCGCGTGAGCGCGAACTCAACGCCTTCCGAACCCAGATCGGGATGATCTTCCAGCAGTTCAATCTGTTCAACTCGCGCACCGTCGCCGGCAATGTCGGATTCGCGCTGCAGGTGGCGGGCGTGCCGAAATCAGCTCGACAACAACGCATCAACGAGCTCCTCGAGTTCGTCGGAATCGCCGACAAGGCGAAGGCGTGGCCATCGGCATTGTCCGGCGGGCAGAAGCAGCGGGTGGGTATCGCGCGGGCGCTCGCCTCCTCGCCGTCGATCCTCATCGCCGACGAGGCCACCAGCGCCTTGGACCCCCAGACCACGGACGACACGCTCAAATTGTTGCGTCGCATCAACTCCGATCTGGGTACCACCATCGTGGTGATCACCCACGAGATGGATGTGGTGCGCGAGGTGTGCGGCAAGGTCGCCGTTCTCGCCGACGGGCGACTCGTCGATCACGGCGAACTCTATGAGGTGTTCGCCCACCCGCGGTCGGAGGTCACCCGCAGCTTGCTGCGTCATGCCGTTTCCGGCGTCCCCGACGCGGACACGTTGACCGCGTTGCGATCTCGGCACTCGGGCCGACTGGTCACCGTCGAGGTCCGCGACGATGTCGCCCGTGTCGATCTCACCGGTGCAGTGGCGCGGGCTGGTGGGACCGCGTCGGTGATCCACGGTGGAATCGCCGATCTCGGCGGCCGCCCGTTCGGGGCACTGACCTATGAGGTACACGCCCCTGATTCGGCGCTTGACGAAATCGTCGGCGAAAGTCGCACCGCCACCGGCATTGTCGTACACGAGGAGGTGAGCCGATGAGCCACAGCGCACTGGCCGCCGACGGCTTCACCCGGGTGTTCGGTGACGAACTGCGCCCGTTGCTGTTCCAGGCGATCGGGGAGACCTTCCGGCTCGTCGGCTTCACGCTGCTGATCGGTGGCGCACTGGGACTGCTGATCGGCGTGGTGCTGTATGCAACCAGTCCCGGGAACCTGTGGTCGAACGTATGGATCTTCAACGGACTCAACGTGATCGTCAACATCATCCGGCCGATACCGTTCATCATCTTCATCACTGCCATCGCGCCGTTGACCAAGACGGTGATGGGAACCCGAATCGGCACCGAGGCGGCGATCTTCCCGATGACGTTGATGGCGATGGTGGTGATCGCCCGAGTGGTCGAGCAGAGTCTCGTCTCCGTGGACCCGGGAGTGGTGGAAGCCGCCCGCGCGTGCGGCGCCGGCCGCGTGCGTACCCTGCTGACGGTGGTGGTGCCCGAGGGATTCGCGCCCCTGGTATTGGGTTATACCTTCATCTTCGTCGCGATCGTGGACATGTCGGCGATGGCCGGCTATGTCGGCGGCGGGGGACTCGGAGATTTCGCGTTCCAATACGGCTACCAGCAGTTCGACTGGAAACTGACTGTTGTCGTCATCGCGTTGCTGGTGATTCTGGTACAGGTGGGACAGTACTTCGGCAACTGGCTGGCCCGCGGCGCGCGACATCGCTGAGCCCGTCGCCACGCAGCTCCACACGCACGCAGACCAGACGCGAACAACGAGGTGACCGATGACTGAGCTACTCCCGCTCGACCCCGACCAACTGTTGACCACCACGCGGTCGGTGCGTAAACGGCTCGATCTCGACCGGCCGGTCCCGCTGGAGGTGATCACCGAGGCGCTGGAGGTTGCGCTGCAGGCGCCCACCGGATCCAACAGCCAGACCTGGCATTGGATCGTGCTGACCGATCCCGAGGTCAAGGAGAAGGTCGGCGCCTACTACGCACGTTCCTTCGCGGCGTACTCCGCCGAGCGCACACTCGCCGACGACACCGCTCGACGCGTCGCGTCGAGCGCGCAATATCTCGCCGACATCATAGGCAAGGTGCCCGCCCTGGTGATCGGGGCCATCTACACCGGCGGCGATCTGCCCGCCGGGAACCAAGCCGGCGTCTGGGGCTCGTTGCTGCCCGGCGCATGGAGTCTCAGTCTGGCCCTGCGCGCCCGCGGACTGGGGTCGGCCTGGACGACTTTGCACCTGACCTACGAGAAGGAGGTCGCGGACCTGCTGGGTATCCCGCCCACCGTTCACCAGGGGGTTCTGCTGCCCGTGGCCTACACGAAGGGCACCGACTTCAAGCCGGCCGGGCGCAGGCACCTCGACGAGGTGCTCCACATCAACAAGTGGTGAGCGCGCTGGCCAGGGCAGCGGAGTCGCCGACGCGGCCGTGGTGAGCCGGTAGAGTTCGGAATCACCATGTCGTCCGCCGAGTCTGCCCACACCACCCCGGATTCGGGCTCCGGGGTGGCCTCGGGCGGTCCGCGTCCGTCGAATCGTCGTAGCGCTGCCAAGGCCGCCCGCCGCGCCGAGCTGCTCACGGCCGCAGCCAGGCAGATGGCCGACCGCGGATTCGCCGGGGTGCGACTCGAGGACATCGGGGGAGCGGTCGGCGTGAGTGGGCCGGCGATGTACCGACACTTCTCGTCGAAAACCGAACTGCTCGACGAGATGCTCCTCGACATCAGTCGTCGCCTCTACACCGGCGGACGAGAGGTCGTGCAGCGCGGCGGCTCGCCGGCCGAGACCCTCGATGCGCTGATCGCCTTCCACATCGACGTCCTGGTCACCAAGCCGGATCTGATCGCGGTCCAGGATCGTGACCTCTCCTCGTTGACGCCGGAGGCCAACCATGAGGTGCGTCGGTTGCAGCGCCGCTACGTCGAGGACTGGGTCGACGTCCTCATGTCCGACGACGAGGGCCACGCACTCGAACGTCAGGAGGCCCGTGTTCGCGTGCACGCCATGTTCGGGTTGCTCAATTCCTCGCCACGCCTACCGGATTTCGATCCCGACAGGTTGCGGTCGCTGCTCCGCACGATGGCACTCGCGGCGTTGCGAGTGCCCGTCACGTCCTGACGGCGAGTGACTCCTCCGGCGGTGCCGGTCCGACGAATGAATCTGCGCTGACGTTGGCCCCCAGTTCGGGGTCTGCCTCTACGCTGACACGCACATGATGTCGTGTATGAGCGTTTCGCCGACCGAAAGGGACGAGCAGTGAATCCTGGTGACCCGAACAATCCCCAGCAGAATTGGGCGGCCGGGTATCCCGCGCAGCCGGGGCAGCAAGCCGGCCCGGCACCCACGCAGGGGTTCGGCCCGCAGCAGCCGGGAACGCCATCTGGGCAGTGGTCGACGCCGGGGCAGCAATGGGGTGCCCCGCCCGCTGCACCTCGCAGGCAATTCGACGCCCGCGCGCAGCTTCCCGCGATCTTGCTGGTGGCCGCTGCGGTGTCCGGGCTGATCGCCTACCTCATGGGGTTTGTCAGTTGGGTTGTGGTCGACAACAACGTCACTGAGAATCAACTCGACAACTGGGGCCAGAACTTCGAAAACGGAAACTCCGGGGTGCCTGGCTTTGCTTCCTACGAGATCGTGCTCAATCCCGGCAAGTTCCTGATCATTCTGGGGGCGATCGGTGTCGCTGCAGCGGTGGTATTGGTGCCGCGATTCCGTAAGGCCGTGCCCTTTCTCGCCGTGATCGCGGCGGGTGCGTGGCTCGCCTTGTTCTCGGCCGCCGTGACCACGACGTCGGTGCCCGTCATCGGCGTCGGGGCCGGTGCCATCGTCGCGTTGATCTTCGGATTTCTTCAAGTGGCCTTCCTTCTCACCGCCGCGGTGCTCGGTGGTGTGAATCGGAGCTGAGCTTCTGAGCCACGGTGGTCCGAAACCAGCTTCGGCGCAACAGGTCTCGAGGATCGCCGCACGCGGCTCACACCTCGACCAGCGGTTAATGATGCTCGGGCCGCTCCCCGCCCCGGTGGTCGAGGTGCCGAGGAGCGCCAGCGACGAGCCTCGAGACCTGTTGTGCCGACAGGTTTCCGGGCCACGGTGGCACGCGCACCTCGACCACCGGGTGGGTTTCTCTATGGAGTTCTCAAAGATCAGATGCGGTCCCGGCCAGGCCGGGTGCGGGGATTCAGGTTGTGGGGCAGGGTGGGTCAGGCTGCGGTGTCGTCGAGTCGCAGGGTCCGTCGGTGATAGGACGGCACTGGTTGTCGTTTCGGGTCGATGCTGGCGGGTGGGATGAGCCAGGGGTGTCGGTCGAATCCCATGATGATGTCCCATCCGTGGTG
>NZ_MVPX01000005.1:0-1103 GCF_002043085.1 Gordonia sp. i37
TCTGGGGAACCCTACCGCTCAGCGGCACGCGACCACCGATCCGGGGGCTCCATCACCGGTCTGTACCATCGACCCGGGGCGCCCTCCGACGACGACCTCCACCAGCTGGGCATCGGCGTCGATCACGAGGTGATCGGCGACGTATCCGGGAAGTAGATCCCCGACGCCGTCGAGGCCGATCGCGCGGGCCGGTGTGCGCGAACACATCTCGACGGCGGCGATCAACGCCTCCCGGGTGATGGGGCCGCCGTCGGACAGGCCTTGCGCGGCGCGGCGGAACAGCAGGTCCATGGTGGCGGTGCTGCCGGCGATCGCCCCGGTCTCCCGGACCCGGGCCACACCGTCGGTGACGTCGACGTCGAGCACCCCGAGACGATACGAGCCGTCCGACATTCCCGCCGCCGACATGGCGTCGGTGACCAGCGCGATCCGCCGCGGACCGGCGACCCGTTCGACGTAGGACGCGAGGTCGCGGTGCACATGCACTCCGTCACCGACGAGCTCGACGGTGACGCGGTCGTCGCCCAGGAGCGCGAGTACCGGGCCGGGTTCGCGGTGGCGCAGCGGCCGCATGGCATTGAACAGGTGGGTGCCCACCCGTGCGCCGGCGCCGACTGCGGCGCGGGTCTGCTCGTAGGTCGCCTCGGTATGTCCCATCGCGGCAACGACTCCCGCGTCGGCAATACGGCGAATGGCATCGAGACCGCCGTCGAGTTCGGGGGCGATGGTGACCATGCGGACGGCGCCGCCCCCGGCGCGTAACAGCGCGGAGATCTCCTCCGGGTCCGGATCGCGCAGCGTGGTGGGATCGTGCGCACCGCACCGTGCGTGCGAGAGCCACGGCCCTTCCAGGTGGATGCCGGCGATCACTCCGGCCTCGACCTGCTCGCGCAGCGCGGCGACCTGATCGAGCAGCGCCGACGGCGAAGCGCTCACCAGACTGGCGAGAGTGGTTGTGGTGCCGTGTGTTCGGTGAAAAGCCGCCGCCGCAACGATCTCCTCGGCGACACCGTCGGTGTAGCCGGTGCCACCACCGCCGTGCACGTGCATGTCGATGAAGCCGGGAACGATGGTGGCGTACGGGAATTCGCGGTCGGGCAGGG
>NZ_MVPX01000050.1:0-8190 GCF_002043085.1 Gordonia sp. i37
ACCTCGTCGGGTGCGGCCGCGCCGGTCGTCTCGTCGTCGGTCATCGCAGCAGGCCCTTCAGCTCGATCGTCGGAGTGGCCTGCAGGGCCGCCTGTTCGGCGGCCCAGATGGCCTCTTCGCGATTGACGCCCAGCGGCATCTCGCCGATCTTGCGGTGCAGCGCGAGGATGGCGTTGAGCAACATCTCCGGGCGTGGCGGACAGCCGGGGAGATAGATGTCGACGGGTACCACGTGGTCGACGCCCTGCACGATCGCGTAGTTGTTGAACATGCCGCCCGAGCTGGCGCAAACGCCCATCGCCAGAACCCATTTGGGCTCGGTCATCTGGTCGTAGATCTGGCGCAGCACCGGGGCCATCTTCTGGCTGACCCGTCCGGCGACGATCATCAGGTCGGCCTGGCGTGGCGAGGCGCGAAACGCTTCCATCCCGAACCGCGCCAGATCGTAGCGACCGGAGGTGCTCGCCATCATCTCGATGGCGCAACACGCGAGGCCGAAGGTCGCGGGCCACAGCGATCCCTTGCGCATGAATCCCGCCAGGTCCTCCACAGTGCTCAGCAGGAATCCACTGGGCAGTCTCTCTTCGAGGCCCATCGCCTACCTCCTCGCCGCGCCGGACGGGTCACGGGCACATGTGTGCCGAACTCGCTATCGGTGCGCTCCCTTGTGCTCGACTCGTGCCGGATCTGTCACGTCAGTCCCACCCCAACCCGCCGCGGCGCCATTCGTAGGCGTAGGCGACGGACACGTTCACGATGAACAGGGCCATCGCCGCCAGGCCGAACCAGCCGAGCGCGTCGAAGGCCACCGCCCATGGGTAGAGGAAGACGATTTCGATGTCGAAGATGATGAACAGCATCGCGGTCAGGTAGTACTTGACCGGAATTCTCTGCACCACAGTCTGTCTCACGTCCGAGAGGGTGGACGTCCCCGCTCCGCCGCCGATGGGTTCGATGCCGCATTCGTAGGCATCGAGTTTGGCGCGGTTGGCCCGGCGCGGCCCCACCGCCGAGGCGATGACGACCGAGAACACCGCGAAGCCGAGCGCGATCGCGCCGAGAACGAGGATCGGAACATAGGCGTTCATCGCCGATCGACTCCCTCCGTGCGCTCGCTCAGTGGGTGTGAGCTGCTGGGTAGTAGCGGGCTGATGTGAGCTACAACACAACCTTACAAGCGCACGACGTCGTGTCGAGACATTTGGGAGAGTTTTCGGACGGTCGTCCCGACCAGGAGTCGAAATGCCTGTTCAGGACTGTTGCTGCGAGAGCTTCCCGCGCAACATGTCGCCCAGGGCTGCCGGCAATTCGATCGGATCGACCGGAAGCGTCGCGGCGGCGTCGGCCCGCGACCAGTCGGCCAGCCACCGGTCGGCGGCGCGACCGATCAGCACGAGCGTCGGCGGCCGCGGATCGTATTCGTCGCTCATCTGCTTGGCGATGCCCAGCCCACCTTCCGGCGAGGCCTCACCGTCGAGGATGGCGACATCGACGTTGCCGGCATCGAGTTGGGTGAAGACCATCGGTCCGGTCGCCACTTCCAAGAAGCTCAACTCCGGCAGATCGGGCACGGGCCGGGTGCCCAGCGCGCCGATGACCTGGCGACGGGTGTCGGCGTCGTCGGAGTACACCAACACCCGCAACACCGAAGGTCGCTGGGGCAAAGCATCATCGGTGCTGGTCACGTCGTCGGTGCCGCTCACGGGATTGATGCTACGTCAGTGTTCGGTGGAGAACCCGGTACGACGACGATGCGATTCGAGGGCGAGCGTGACCAGGCGGTCGATGAGGTCGGGGTAGGGCAGTCCGGTGGCATCCCAGAGTTTCGGATACATCGAGCCCGGGGTGAAACCGGGAATGGTGTTGACCTCGTTGAGGAGCCAGCCCCGACCGAACTCCTCGTAGAAGAAGTCCACGCGCGCCATGCCGGCGCAACGCATCGCCGTGAACACCTTCGCCGCGAGTTCGCGGACGTCGGCGGCGGCCTCCTTCGACAACGGTGCCGGGATCACCAGTTTCGCGGCGCCGGTGATGTATTTGTCCTCGTAGTCGTAGAATTCGCTGCCCGGCATGATCTCCCCGGGCACCGAGGTCTCCGGCAGCGCATTGCCGAGCACGGCCACCTCGATCTCACGGCCGTCGACCATTTCCTCGATGACGACGACGTCGTCGTAGCGCAGCGCGAGATTGATCGCGGCGTCGAGTTCGGCGGCGTCGTGGGCCTTGGTGATCCCCACCGACGAGCCCATGTTCGCGGGCTTGACGAACAGCGGAAGCCCCATCTCCTCGATCGCCCGGAAGGCGATGGTGCGCGGATCGTCGACGCCATCGCGGAACTCCAGCCACCGGCACTGCGGGATCCCGGCTTGCGCGGCAACCACCTTGGCCATCGCCTTGTCCATGCACACCGCGGAGCCGAGCACCCCGGCGCCGACATAGGGCAGCCCGAACAGCTCCAACATGCCCTGGATCGTGCCGTCCTCACCGTGCGGTCCGTGCAGCAGCGGCAACACCACGCCGATGGCGTCGTCGGACTGCCGGCGCAACTCGGCGAGCGGATCAACGGCCGTACCGGCGATCTCGAGTTCACCGGGCAGCTCGGTGCCCTCGGCGAGCGCGGCGATCACCTTGTCGTTGCGCACCCAGGTGCCGTCCTTGGCGATGCCGATCGGCCTCACCTCATACTTGGCGGGGTCGGCGGCGGCGATCACGTGCGCCGCGGTGACCCGGGAGACATCGTGCTCGGCGGACACACCGCCGTAGAGCACGATCAGACGCAGCAGGGGAGAGGCCATGGGGTCACGATAGCGTTAGGGCGTGCACATCCAGGTAAGTGAGATCGCCGACGTCGTCGGCGGAGAGCTGACCAACGGCGAGGACGTGACGGTCGACGGTGCGACCATCGATTCGCGTGCCGTCGCCGCCGGGCAACTGTTCGTCCCGATCGTCGCCGCCCGCGACGGACACGATTTCATCGGTTCGGCCGTCGCCGCGGGCGCCACGGCGTACCTCACCTCGCAGCCCCCGCGCACCGACGTCGCCGCCGCCGCGATCACCTGCGCCGACACCGCAACCGCGCTCGCCGACGTCGGACGACTCGTACGTCGCCGTCTGCCCGAACGCGTCGTCGGGGTGACGGGGTCGGTCGGCAAGACCTCCACCAAGGACCTGCTCGCCGGGGTGCTCGCGACGACCTTCGTCACCGCCGCCAGCGAGAAATCGTTCAACAACGAACTGGGCCTGCCGCTGACGCTGGCGAACGCCCCCGACGACACCGAGACCGTGGTCGTCGAGATGGGGGCGCGCGGCGTCGGGCACATCGCCGAGTTGTGCGCCATCGCCCGCCCGACCGTCGGGATCGTCACCCGCGTCGAGGGCGTCCACCTGGAATTGTTCGGCGACATCGATGCGGTCGGCCGGGCCAAGGGCGAACTCGTCGAGTCGCTGCCCGCCGACGGCATCGCCGTCCTCAACGCCGACCACGAGCGCGTGACCGCGATGGCCGAGCGCACCTCGGCGCAGGTGCTGAGGTACGGGCTGACCCCGTCGGCCGACGTCAGCGCCACCGACATCACCGTCGACGCGGCCCTGCGCGCATCGTTCCGGCTGCACACGCCGTGGGGGTCGACGCAGGTCAGTCTGGGTGCGCGCGGCGAACACCAGGTGTCCAACGCGCTGGCCGCGGCCGCGGCCGCCGGCGGGCTGGGGGTGCCCGTCGAGGCCATGGCCGACGGCCTGCTCGGTGCGGCGCTGTCGGGGTTGCGGATGGAACTGCACACCACCGACGCCGGTGTCACGATCCTCAACGACGCCTACAACGCCAACCCGACATCGATGGCCGCGGCGCTGCGGTCGCTGGCCGCGCTCGACGGTCGCCGCCGGATCGCGGTGCTCGGCACGATGGCCGAACTCGGGGCCGATGCACCGGCCGCGCACGAGCAGATCGCGCAGCAGGCGCAATCACTCGGGGTCGAGGTGATCGCCGTCGACGAACCGTCCTACGGAACGGTGGCCCGGCACGTCGGCGACGTCGAGGCCGCCGTCGCCGCCCTCGACGACCTCACCGAGGGTGATGTGGTGCTCGTCAAGGGCAGTCGGGTGGCCGCACTCGAGCGGGTCGCCGACGCACTGGGGTGATACCGCTGCGAGAAAACAGCTATGTCGTCTGCTGTTTCGCGGCGTTGGCCCGGATGATCTCGCGCAGGTAGGTCGCCAGGCCCGGCGCGACACCGTCGTAATGCTCGGTGAATCGCGGGTCGGCGACGTACATGTCTGCCAGGCACACCTGCATCTCGTAGCCGCAGTCGTAGAACTTCTCGATGGCGGCCCGATGTTGTTCGGCCAGGGTGTTGGCCTCCGCGGACCCAGGGCTCACACCGCGGCCCATCGCATCGGCCACGCGTGTCTCGAAGGCGTCGGTCTCCTCCTTGATCCGACGCCAATCGTCCTTCGAGTATCCGGCGGTGCGCTGTTGGCTCTGCTGCCACGCATCGGTGTCACCCCAACGTTCCTGTGCCTCGTCGGCGTACTCGTCGCCGAGCCAGTCGTCGCCGAAGATCTCGGCCTGCTCGGCCGCCGTCAACGCGATACCGGTCTTCTTCGCAGTCATCATGTCCTCCACAGCCGCGACCATTCGGGTGAGGTGAGCGATACGGTCGTGCAGCAGATCACGCTGGGTGGAGAGGTGTTCCAGCGCGTCGGCCGACGGATCGTCGAGCAGGGTCGCTATCTGTTCGAGAGGAAATCCCAGCTCCCGGTAGGTCAGGACCTGATGGAGCCGTTCGACGTCGGCGTCGTCGTAGACGCGGTAGCCGGCATGGGTGCGCGCCGACGGCGTCACCAGGCCGATCTCGTCGTAGTGGTGCAACGTTCGCACGCTGACTCCGACGAGCCGCGCCGTGGCGCCGACCGTCAGCACTTCGGGATGTCCTTCGCTCACTCCCCACACCTTCGGGTCTCACGTCACGTGAGGGTCAAGTCGCGCCGGTGGGAACGGGATGCGGTCGGTCAGGGCGTGAAACCGAGGACCTTGTCTCCCGATTGGCAGGCGGCGAGGATGCCCCGGACCTCCGACGGGCCGCACGTCCAACCGGAGACCTTCTGCTGTTGGCCGGTCGCGATCTTCGGGCTGTACTCGGTGCCGACCTTCTTCGCGGTCTCGCAGTCGACGTCGCCGGCGAGCACGAGCACGCGCAGCGCGCCGTCGGGGCCGGCCACGCTGCCGCAGGTCTTGCTCGTCGACGAGGTCGAGGCCGACTGAGCGCCCGAGGACGCCTCGGTGGTGCGCGACCGCGGGCTCGGGCCGGCGACGACCGGCACGCTTGTACTCGGTGTGGTGACCGAGGGGGCGGCGGAGGAGTCCTGCGCACCGGACTGCTGTTCGTCACCGCATGCGGCCAGCGACACCGTGGCCAGTGCGGCCATACCGCCTACCGCCAACGACCGGGCCGACCAGCGCGTCAAAGTGGGATGCGACATGGTCTTCACCGTAGCGAACCCGCCCCGGAGAACGAACAGACGACAACCGTCGGTTTGAGCTGCACGCTCATGGCCTGCGAAGATGCTCCGGTGAGTTCGCACGACACCTTCCGGATCGGCACCCGACTCCCCGGCACATTGGGGCGCACCGGTGTCATCACGACGCCGCACGGGGAGATCGCCACGCCCGCGTTCGTGCCGGTCGGGACCAAGGCGACGGTCAAGACCGTGCTGCCGGAGTCGGTGGCCGCGCTCGGGGCACAAGCGGTGCTGGCCAACGCCTATCACCTGTATCTGCAGCCGGGGCCGGAGATCATCGACGCGGCCGGCGGGCTGGGTGCGTTCATGAACTGGCGGGGCCCCACCTACACCGACAGCGGCGGGTTCCAGGTGATGTCGCTGGGCGCCGGGTTCAAGAAGGTCATCTCGATGGACGTGACCGGCGAGCAGGATGATCACAAGATCGCCGAAGGGCGCGAACGACTTTCCCACGTCGACGACGACGGCGTCACCTTCAAGTCGCACCTCGACGGCTCGTTTCATCGCTTCACCCCCGAGGTGTCGATGCAGATCCAGCATCAGCTCGGCGCCGACATCATCTTCGCCTTCGACGAGCTCACCACCCTGATGAACACCCGTGGCTATCAGGAGAATTCGTTGGAGCGGACCCGGCTCTGGGCGATTCGTTGTCTCGCCGAACACAATCGGCTCTCGGTCGAGCGCAGCCACCGCCCGCAGCAAGCGCTGTGGGGCGTGTTGCAGGGCGCGCAGTACGAGGATCTACGACGCAAGGCCGCGCGGGATCTGACCGAACTGTCCCGCATCGACCGGGAGAACGGCGGAAAAGGCTTCGGCGGCTACGGGATAGGCGGTGCGTTGGAGAAAGACAACCTCGGCACCATCGTCGGCTGGGTCAACACCGAGCTTCCGGAGAACGCACCCAAACATCTCCTCGGTATCAGCGAGCCCGATGACATCTTCACCGCCATCGAGAACGGCGCGGACACCTTCGACTGCGTCTCGCCGACGCGGGTCGCGCGCAACGGCGCCGTCTACACCCGCGACGGCCGGGTCAACATCACCAACGCGCGCTACCGCAAGGACTTCGGGCCGATCGACCCCGAGATCACCAATTACACCTCGCAATACACCCGCGCCTACCTGCATCACCTGTTCAAGGCCAAGGAAGGGCTCGCGGCGACGCTGGCAACCCTGCACAACGTCTCCTTCGTCATCGACATGGTCGACGGGGCCCGCCGCGCCATCGAGAACGGCGACTACGAGGCCTACCGAGACGACTTCCTCGGTCGCTACTACGCCGGCCGTGCCGCGCGCTGACGGCGCTCTTCTCCCCGCCGACAGCGCTCGTTTTGACGCCGACGGCGGCCGTCTTTCCGCCGACGGCGCCCCCGGGAACTCCGAGAGCGCCCGACCCGTTGGCTTTGCGTATCCTGTGAACCACCCCCGACCCGAGACCGAAAGCTCCGATGACCCGCGCGAAGCGCAAACGCAAGAAACCCCGACGATCCGGCCCCCATCCGGGGGCACCGTTTTCTGACCGAGCCGCGGTCATGCCCCCCGAGAGCGGGGCATCATGCTGCTGACATTGCTCGGAATCCTCATCGGCATCCTGGTGGTCTTGGCGATCACGGCGCTGACCGGCTACTTCGTCGCCCAGGAATTCGCCTACATGGCCGTCGACCGATCCCGCCTCAAGGCACGCGCCGAGGCGGGCGACACCGCCGCAACCCGTGCGCTCGCAGTGACCCGGCGCACATCATTCATGCTGTCCGGCGCTCAGCTCGGCATCACCGTCACCGGCCTGCTCGTCGGCTACGTCGCCGAACCGCTCATCGGCAGCGGCTTCGGTGACCTGCTCGGCGACGTCGGGGTCCCGGTGTCGGTCGGCGTGGCCATCGGCACGATCCTCGCGGTGCTGTTCTCGACGGTGATCCAGATGGTCTTCGGCGAACTGTTCCCGAAGAACCTCGCCATCGCCCGTCCCGAACCGGTCGCCCGTCGACTCGCGCTGTCCACCCGCACCTACCTCAAGATCTTCGGTCCACTCATCACGGTGTTCGACGCGGCGTCCAACCTGCTGCTCAAGGCGCTGCGCATCGAACCGGTGCACGACGTCGAGCATTCGGCGACGCCCCGCGACCTCGAACACATCGTCGCGGAGTCGGCGCAGGCCGGGGAGATCCCCGCGGAACTGTCCCAGCTTCTCGATCGCGTTCTCGAATTCCCCACCCGCGCTGCCGATCACGCGATGATCCCGCGTCCGCGCGTGGACACCGTGCCCGCCGACCTCGATCTCGCCGCGGTCCGTAGCCGGATGGCGAGCGGCCACACACGCTATCCCGTGATCGATGCGGGCACCGACGACGTCGTCGGGGTGGTCCACCTCGCCGACATCCTGGAATGGTCGGCTACCCCGGCCCCGACTGCAAGGACAGCCCGCGACCTCGCACGCCCCGCGGTGATCGTCCCGACGACGCTGCCGCTGCCGCAGGTACTCGACGACGTCACCGCCGCCGGGGACGAGATGGCGGTCGTCATCGACGAATACGGCGGATTCGCCGGCATCGTCACCACCGAGGACATGGCCGAGGAACTCGTCGGTGAGATCGACGACGAGCACGATCCCGCCGACACCGGCCCCATCGCGGTGCTCGCCGACGGCTGGGCGATCCGCGGTGACGCACACCTCGA
>NZ_MVPX01000500.1:0-16439 GCF_002043085.1 Gordonia sp. i37
ATCGGCGTGTTCGGACGAGATGGACCCGTCCGCGGCATGTGCCAACAACAGATCCACATCGGTGGTGGCGGCGACCCGCACATACCGACCTGCGACGGCGGGTGCGCAACCCATGCTGATCAACAACTCCCGCAGTCGGGTGGTCTTGTGATCGGCGACGCCCAGCCGGTCCATCTCGCCGGTGAGGGTGGTGGCGTGGTGATCAACCAGATTCCGCAGCATCAGGACTTGTTTCATCGCGCCGAAGGCTTGTGGCCCGGTCATGTCCGGATTCCATTGCAGGTCACTGAGCTGGCTGACGATGTCGGCGAAGACTGCCTCGGCGTCAACGGATTCGGCGTCGAGAATGGCAGCGGTGTCGATCATGGGCCCCTCCCCGGTGGCTGATCGGTGTGATGGGTCCAGTCTACACGAAAGCATGTTCGATGCAAGGCATATTCTTGATCAATTCTGCTTGTGGACAACGTGTTTCGGCGCCAGTTTTCTGTCGGTGGGGTGTGGTAGGGGTGCGGTTTTCGTTTGCCATGCGTTCGATGTGGTTGTGGAGCTTGTTCTCTCGCCGGGTCTCGAGGCCCGGCGCCTGGGGCGCCGTTCACCTCGACCATCGAGGGAAGAGTCCCGGTCGTCGGAGTGATGAGTTCGCGGCTTCACTTTGCGGACGCGGCTGGTGCAGCGGGGGCGTCTGCGAGTTCGGCTCGCGGGCGGCGTCTGAGACGGTGGATGTGGTTGGGAGGCTTGTTGTCTCGACGGGTCTCGAGGCTCGCCGCACGCGGCTCGCACCTCGACCATCGGGGAGAAAGGTCCTCGGCTATCGGGCCGGGTGGGTTGTTCGACCATCGGGGGGTAAGAGTTTTCGGCTATCGAGTAGAACGGGTTATTCGACCATCGGGGGAGGGTCTCGATTATCGATGAGGAGGGGCGCGGA
The DNA here is from genome assembly GCF_002043085.1 of Gordonia sp. i37. NCBI lineage: Bacteria > Bacillati > Actinomycetota > Actinomycetes > Mycobacteriales > Gordoniaceae > Gordonia > Gordonia sp. i37. Next base: position 926 of record NZ_MVPX01000500.1, read on the forward strand.
CGACACGGGCGCCCCTCGCAGCAGCGAGGGGCGCCCGTGGTGGATGTGGTGGTTACAGTCCGAGGGTGGAACGCATCTGGGCAACGGTCTCGCGATAGCGCGCGACGTTGGCCATCTTGATGCCTTCGTAGCCGCGAACCATGTCCGGCAGGGCCGCAAGCTCGACGATCGACGAATACTGTTGCGGTGTCACCGAACCCGACTCCCAGGCGGCGACGATCGAATCGACCAGTGAACGATACTCGCCGATGAGGGCGCGTTCGGTCCGGCGGATCTCGTTGTAGCCGAAGGGATCGAGGCGGGTGCCGCGCAGCCGCTTCATCTTCGCCAAGGTGCCGAGGCCGGGCTTGGCCCACGCGCCGAGCGACATCTTCTCCTTCATGCCCATGGCCCGCAGGGTCGGCGGGTGCAGACGCACCGCGACTTTCGCGTCGGCGCCGTACTGGTCGGCGACCTGCGCGGCGAACGTCGGGTCGGCGGTGAGCCGAGCCACCTCGTACTCGTCCTTGTAGGCCATGAGTTTGTACAGATTGCGAGCCACCGCGTCGGTCAGCTCGTCGCCCGCGCTGCTGCGATGTACTCGTGCGACGGCGTCGAGATACTCACGGGCGTAACGCTCGTCGGCGTAACCGACGAGATCATCGACGCGCATCGCGATGGTGTGTGCCAACTCGTCGTCGATGCTGCCGAGAGCGGCTACCTGCGACTGCGCCCACTCGCTCGGCTCGGGTGCGGTCACCACCGGATGCAGCCGTGCGATCTCGGCGCGCACGGCATCCGGGTCGGCCACGACCTGACGCCCCCGGCGGAAGGCCTGGGTGTTGGCCGCCACGGCGACGCCGTTGAGACCGATTGCGCGCTCCACGGATTCGGCGCTGATCGGCAGCGCGCCGGCCTGATAGGCGGCGCCCACGGCGAGCATGTTGGCGTACTGCTCGTGACCGAACAGCTCTGTCGAGAGCGCTCCCGGATCGAGGTAGACCGTGCGTGCCACCCGCGAGTCGATCACGTCGTGGATCTGTGCGTCCGAGGGGAATCCGACCGAGGTGTCCACGACCATCGAACCGGTCGGGATACGCGTGGTCGATACCACGGCGGTGGTCCGGTCCGGGGCGGTGACCTTGAGGTTGACCGCGTCGGCGGCGACCAGGGAATCGCACGCGAGGTACAGGTCGCACGTCCCGGAGGCCACCTTGGCGGCCAGCTCGATCGGCCGGTTGGAGATCTTCACGTCGCTGACCACCGCACCGCCCTTCTGGGCCAGCCCCGTCATGTCGACGGTGCGCGCGGCGTGGCCGTCGAGAGTGGCTGCGGTCGCCAGGATCTGGGAGATGGTGACCACGCCGGTACCACCGATGCCCGTGATCCGCAGCGTCGCCACATCGGTGCCCGGACCCGTGAGTGCTCGCGTGACAGTCGGCCGTGGCAAGGAGTCGGCGGCGAGTTCGGCGGCCGTCGCGTTCTGTGTTCGGTTGTTGGTTCCGGGGGTGACGGTGACGAACGATGGGCAATCGCCCTTCAGGCACGAGTAGTCGAGGTTGCACGAACTCTGATCGATGCGGGTCTTGCGCCCGAACTCCGTCGGAACAGGATGCACCGAGAGACAATTGGACTTCTCGCCACAGTCGCCGCAGCCCTCGCAGATGCGCTCGTTGATCATCACCCGAGTGGTCGGGGTGTCCAGGGTGCCGCGCTTGCGCTTGCGGCGCTTCTCCGCTGCGCACGCCTGATCGTGGATCAGGACGGTCACACCCTCGACGGCCGCCAGTTCGCGCTGGACGTCGGCGAGTTCGGAGCGATCACGCACGCTCACCCCGGACGGCAAGGCGTTTGCCTTGGTGCGCGACGGGTCGTCGGAGGTGATGACGATACGTCCGACGCCCTCGGCGAGAAGCAGATTCGTGATCTCGGCCAGGCTGAAGCCACCGACGGGATCCTGGCCGCCGGTCATGGCGACCGTACCGTTGTAGAGCAACTTGTAGGTGATGTTCGCGCCCGCTGCCACCGCCGCGCGGATGGCCAGTGATCCCGAATGGGTGAAGGTGCCGTCGCCGATGTTCTGCACGAAATGATCGGCCTCGACGAACGGCGCCATGCCCAGCCATTGCGCGCCCTCGCCGCCCATCTGGGTGACCCCGGCGACGTCGCCGACCTGGTGGGGGTCCATCAGCAGAACCATGGCGTGGCAACCGATTCCGGCGCCGACGAGGGTGTTCTCGGCCACGTGCGTCGAACTGTTGTGGGGGCATCCGGAACAGAAGTACGGGGTGCGCACGGCCAGCGGCAGTTCGATCCGCGTGCGCCGACGGCTGCTGCGGTCGAGCCAGTCGATCGCGGCGTCGACGTGATGGCGTCGCGCCAACCGCATGGCCAGACCCCGGGTGACCGCGTCGACGTCGAGTTCGCCGAAGCGCGAGAACAGTGTGGACCCGTCCTCGTTGACCTTGCCGACGATGTGCGGGGCGATGGGGTCGCGGAACAGGATGTCGCGCATCATCGTTTCGATCAAGTCGCGCTTCTCCTCGACGACGATCACCTCGTCGAGACGTCCCGACGCCGTGTCGGTGATGAAACGCCGCAAGATCTCCTGCTCGAGCGGGTACACCATGCCCAGCTTGAGGATTCGGATTCCGAGGCGATTGAGATCCGCCTCGGTCAGCCCCATCAGATGCAGGGCCTCGCGCACGTCGAGGTAGGTCTTGCCCGCGGCGACGATGCCGATGCGATCGTCGCTCGAGCGCACTGTGATCCGATTCAGGCCGTTGAGGCGGGCGTACTCATGGGCCCGAGGCATCCGGATGGTGAGCTGATTCTGTTCCAGCTCCATCAGATTCGCGCCGAGAAGACGCCCCGAGGGAACGTGCGGGCTGCGTCCGAGGCCGCCGTATTCGGGGGTGATGCGGGTGGGGTCGAGCTGCACCGTCGAGGCGCCGTCGGCGACGTGTGCGGAGATCTTCAGCGACGTCCACAGTCCGCTGACACGGCTCAGGTGGGCGGCGTGGACACCGAGGTCGAGGATGTCCTGGGAGTCGGCCGGGTACAGGATCGGGATGTAGAGGTCGGCCAGTGCCATCTCCGAGGCGCACGGCACGGTCGAACTCTTCGCGCCGGGATCGTCGCCGACGAGGGCGACCGCGCCGCCGTCGGGGTGGGTGCCGATGATGTTGGCGTGCCGCAGTGCGTCGGAGGCGCGATCGAGACCCGGAGCCTTGCCGTACCAGTAGCCGACCACACCCGAGCGTGGCTTACCGGCGTTGTCGGGAGCCAGCCCGGTCACCTGAGCGGCGACCTGCGACCCCATCACCGAGGTCGCGGCGAGCTCCTCGTTGAGACCGGGGCGATGAACGATGTCGAGGGGCTCGAGCAGTGCACGACGCTTGGCGAGTTCGAGATCGTAACCGGCGAGAGGAGAGCCCTCGTATCCGGAGATGAAGGACGCGGTGCGCTGATTCATGCGGCGATCGACGAGCGCTCGATCGCGCACCATGCGGACGAGGGCGGCAATGCCGCCGAGGAAGACGGTGCCCGATTCGCGGACGTAGCGGTCTTCGAGTCCGCTGGTCGCGGGGGCATGCGGGGCGAGGGTCATGGGTTCTACCTGGCCTTCTGTAGTTGTGGCGCGCGACTCCCATGGGTGGGGAGACGCAGGTGCGGTTGGCCCGGTGGGTGGTGGGCTCACCATCACGATACGAAAAATCGTGATCGTCGTCACGTCGGCTGGGACAATGACATCTGCGTGACACCGCGCAGGCGGGTGCGTTACTCTGAGTTCAGTTAATCACCACTAACTGAAAGGTGGGTCGGTGGGTTCCACAGTCACCAGCCCGACGCAGACCGCGCCGCAGAACCGGTCCACGTCGCGCGATGAACACCTGGCCAACGTCGCCGCCCTGCGGCAGGCCCTCGCCACGGCCGCGCGCGGCGGAGGCGAGCGGGCCCGCGAACGCCATGTCTCGCGCGGCAAACTCCTCCCGCGCGACCGCGTCGACGGACTACTCGACGTCGGTTCGCCTTTCCTCGAGGTGGCGCCGCTCGCCGCCCACGCCATGTACGAGGGCAAGGTCCCCTCGGCGGGTGTCGTCGCCGGGGTCGGGCGGATCGCCGGGCGCGAATGCATGATCATCGCCAACGACGCGACGGTCTCGGGCGGCACGTACTACCCGATGACCGTCAAGAAACACCTGCGCGCCCAGGAGATCGCCGCGGCCAACCGCCTGCCATGCATCTACCTCGTCGACTCCGGTGGCGCGATGCTGCTGCAACAGGACGAGGTGTTCCCCGATCGCGAGCACTTCGGTCGCATCTTCTTCAACCAGGCCACCATGAGTGCCGCGGGTATCCCGCAGATCTCGGCGGTCCTGGGTTCGTCGACGGCCGGCGGCGCCTACGTACCGGCGATGAGCGATGAAACCGTGATCGTGCGCAACCAGGGCACCATCTTCCTGGCCGGCCCACCGCTGGTGAAAGCGGCCACCGGAGAAGACGTGTCGGCCGAGGATCTCGGCGGCGGGGCGATGCACTCGTCGGTCTCCGGCGTCACCGACCACCTCGTCGACAATGACGAGCAGGCCCTGGCGAAGGTACGCGAGATCGTCGCGACCCTCGGTCCCCGTGACCCCGCGCAGTGGGAGCTCACCGCAGCCCGGCCCTCGACACGACCGCAGACCGACATCTACGACGTCGTCCCCACCGATCCGCGCACCCCCTACGACGTGCGCTCGGTGATCGAGATCCTGGTCGACGCAGGCGAATTCACCGAATTCAAGGCCAACTACGGCACCACCCTGGTCACCGCGTTCGCGCATCTGCACGGCCATCCGGTCGGCATCATCGCCAACAATGGCGTGCTGTTCAGCGAATCCGCGCTCAAGGGAGCACATTTCATCGAGCTGTGCGACCAGCGACGCATACCGCTGATCTTCTTGCAGAACATCACCGGCTTCATGGTGGGACGCGCATACGAAGAAGGCGGAATCGCCAAGAACGGCGCCAAGATGGTCAACGCGGTCGCCTGTGCCCGGGTGCCCAAGCTGACGGTGATGATCGGCGGCTCCTTCGGGGCCGGTAACTACTCGATGTGCGGCCGCGCTTACTCGCCACGGTTCCTGTGGAGCTGGCCCAACGCGCGGATCTCGGTGATGGGTGGCCCGCAGGCCGCCGACACCCTGGCCACCGTGCGCCGCAACCAGATCGAACGCTCCGGCGGCGAATGGTCGACCGACGAGGAGGAGACCTTCAAACAACCCATCCGAGAGCAGTTCGAGCAACAGTCCGACGCCTACTACTCGACCGCGCGCCTGTGGGACGACGGCATCATCGATCCCGCCGACACGCGCACAGTGCTCGGACTGGCGCTCGAGGCGTGCCGATACGCGCCGCTGACCGAACCGCGCTACGGCGTCTTCCGGATGTGAGGGCTATACACATGACCACGACTTCTGACATCCGTTCCAACGCAACACCGTCCACGCCGACCACGGAAGCGGCCGACCCCGCGGCCGCCGTGGTGACGCCCATCCGGACCGTCCTCGTCGCCAATCGCGGCGAGATCGCCTGCCGCGTCATCGCGACACTGCGCCGGTTGGGCCTGCGCAGCGTCGCCATCTACACCGACCCCGACGCGCACGCCCGCCACGTCCGCGAGGCCGACACCGCCGTGCATCTCGGATCGCTGGTGGCCCCGGGAGATCCACGCTCGGCGGGTAACTACCTCGACATCGGCGCGGTGGTGCGCGCCGCGCAGGCCACCGGAGCCGACGCCGTGCACCCGGGCTACGGATTCCTGTCGGAGAACCAACAATTCGCCGACGCGCTGGCCAGGGCCGGCATCGCGTTCATCGGTCCGCCGGCGTCGGCGATCGCGACGATGGGCGACAAGATCACCGCACGTGCGGCGGTCACCGAACGCGGGGTACCGGTGGTACCCGGGTTGTCGCGGCCCGGACTGACCGATGACGATCTCATCGCCGCCGCACCGGAAATCGGCTTCCCGGTGCTCATCAAGCCGAGTGCGGGCGGCGGTGGCAAGGGCATGCACCGGGTCGAGAACCCCGACGATCTGCCCGATGCGCTGGCCAGGGCACGGCGGGAGGCGTCGGCGGCCTTCGGCGACGACGCGCTGTTCCTCGAGCACTTCGTCGACACCCCGCGTCACATCGAGGTGCAGGTCCTCGCCGACACCCACGGCCACGTCATCCATCTCGGTGAGCGGGAGTGCTCGCTGCAGCGCCGTCATCAGAAGGTCATCGAGGAAGCGCCGTCGGCGCTGTTGGATGCCGCGACGCGGGAGCGGATCGGACAGGCCGCCTGCGACGCCGCCCGCAGCGTCGGCTACACCGGCGCGGGAACGGTCGAGTTCATCGTGTCCGCCCACCGACCCGACGAGTTCTTCTTCATGGAGATGAACACCCGTCTACAGGTCGAGCACCCGGTGACCGAGATGGTCACCGGAATCGATCTGGTGGAACAGCAGATTCGCGTCGCGCGGGGCGAGGTGCTCGCGATCGCGCAGGAGGACGTGACATTGGTCGGTCATGCGATCGAGGCCCGCGTCTATGCCGAGGACCCCGCCAACGGCTTCCTGCCGACCGGCGGCGAGATCGTCTCGCTTGCCGAGCCCGACACCGCGGCCGGTCAAGGGGTGCGGGTGGATTCGGCGATGCTGCCCGGCCTCGTCGTCGGCAGCGACTACGACCCGATGCTGGCCAAGGTGATCGCCCACGGCGGCGATCGCGCGGAGGCCATCGAACGCCTCGATCACGCGCTGAGCGAAACCCGTGTCCTCGGTGTGGTCACCAACATCGACTTCTGCCGCTTCGTGCTGGCCCGCCCGGAGGTGCGCGAGGCTCGCCTCGACACCGAACTCCTCGACCGGCTGGCCGCCGACTACGCTGCGCCCGAGCCCGTTCCGGAGGCGCTGGCGCTGGTCGGGCTCGCCCGCGTCGGCAACCGGCGCGCCGACGACGTGTGGGACAGTCAGGTCGGTTTCCGGCTCGGCGCGCACGCGCCGGTCGTCAGCAGGCTCAGTGCGGGTACCCACCGGCGCGAGGTGTCGGCGGAGGTCCACGGCGCCGACGAACGTTGGGTCCCCGCCGACGTCACCATCACCACCACACCCGATCCCGACGAGGGCACCCCGGCCGCGGATGAGACTGCTGCGGACCGGCATGCTGCGGAGGAGAACACGGCAGAGCCGTGGACCGCGCACGTGGAATACCTTGCCCAGCACGCCACCACGAGCGGACGGACCGCACGGCTGATCGTCGACGGCATCAGTCAGCAGTGGTCGCTCGCCGAGATCGGCGACCAGTGGTGGGCCTCCGGGCCCGCGGGCACGTGGATCGTCGAACTGACCCGCACCGTACTCGACGCCGACGCCGCTCAAACAGCAGGCACCATCGTCAGCCCGATGCCCGGCACCGTCGTCGCGGTATCGGCCGCCACCGGCGACGAGGTCGGCGCGGGCACCGCGATCGTGGTGGTCGAGGCGATGAAGATGGAACACACCCTGACCGCACCGATCGACGGGACCGCCACCGTCTCGGTCGCCGTGGGCGACAAGGTCTCCGCCGGTCAGCAACTCGCCCACATCGACAGCCCGGCCCGCACTCCCGACGCCGCATGACAAGCTCGCAGACGTTGACGCACGAAAAGGACTCCCGCCCATGGAATTGACCCAGGAATACACCGACCTCATCGCCACCGTGCGCGACTTCGCGCAATCGGTCGTCGCCCCGGTCTCGGCGAAACACGATGCCGAACACAGCTTCCCGTACGACGTGATCGCCCAGATGGGCAAGATGGGACTGTTCGGTCTGCCCTTCCCCGAGGAGGAGGGCGGCATGGGCGGCGACTACTTCGCGCTCGCACTGGCGCTGGAGGAACTCGGCAAGATCGACCAGTCGGTGGCCATCACCCTCGAGGCGGGGGTCAGCCTGGGCGCCATGCCGATCCACAAGTACGGCACCCCCGAGCAGAAGGAGCGGTGGCTTCCGGATCTGACCGCAGGCCGGGCGCTGGCCGGCTTCGGGCTCACCGAACCCGGCGCCGGATCCGATGCCGGTGCCACCGCCACCACCGCGCGTGACGACGGGGACTCGTGGATCATCAACGGCGCCAAGCAGTTCATCACCAACTCCGGCACCGACATCACCTCGCTGGTCACCGTCACCGCCGTGACCGGTGTGAAAGACAACGGCCGCAAGGAGATCTCGACGATAGTAGTGCCGTCGGGCACGCCGGGTTTCGTCGCCGAGCCGGCCTACAACAAGGTCGGGTGGAATGCCTCCGACACCCATCCGCTGACCTTCACCGACGTCCGGGTCCCCAAGGAGAACCTCCTCGGCGAGCGTGGCCGTGGTTACGCGAACTTCCTGTCGATCCTCGACGAGGGACGGATCGCGATCGCCGCACTGGCCACCGGCGTCGCGCAGGGATGCGTCGACGAGAGCGTGAAATACGCCAAGGAGCGCCAGTCCTTCGGCAAACCGATCGGTGAGTACCAGTCGGTGTCGTTCGCGATCGCCCGGATGGAGGCGCGCGCCCACGTCGCACGCACCGCGTACTACGACGCGGCGGCAAAGATGTTGGCGGGCAAACCCTTCAAGAAGGAAGCCTCCATCGCCAAGATGATCGCCAGCGAAGCCGCGATGGACAATGCGCGCATGGCCACCCAGATCCACGGTGGGTACGGCTTCATGAACGAATATCCGGTCGCCCGCCATTACCGTGACTCGAAGATCCTCGAGATCGGGGAGGGCACCACCGAGGTCCAGCTCATGCTGATCGCCCGCGAGCTGGGATTCTCATGAGCGAGAATGCCGAAGCGACGTCGACGCCGGTCCGGGTGGTGCAGCGTGGACTGTGGTTCGAGGAATTCGCCGAGGGTACGATCTACGAACATCGACCGGGCCGCACGGTGACCGAGGCCGACAACGTCCTGTTCACCACGCTGACGATGAACACCCAGGCGTTGCACCTCGACGCGGCGTGGTCGGCGACGCAACCCGGGTTCGGTGGGCAGCGACTCATCAACTCGATGTTCACCCTCTCCACCATCGTCGGCTTGTCCGTCGCGCAGCTCACCCAGGGCACCCTGGTGGCCAATCTCGGTTTTTCCGAAGTCGACTTTCCCGCACCGCTGTTCGCCGGCGACACGCTCTACGCCGAGACCGAGTGCACGGGCAAACGCGAGTCCAGGTCGCGGCCAGGAGAGGGAGTGGTGCACCTCACCCACATCGGCCGCAACCAGGACGGGGTGATCGTCGCCAAGGCGGCACGCGCGACACTGGTACGCAGGCGCCCGTCGGACTCGTCACCGACCTGAGGCCGAGAAGGGCGTCGAGAAATCCGTGCAGCGACGACGAAGGAGTCGAAGGAGATCATGACCTTGCCAGTGGCGGAATCGTTCGGAAATGCCTGGGCGCCCGCAGGACCTGCGATGCTGTTCTGTCCTGCGGACCGACCCGAGCGCTACCAGAAGGCCGCCGACCGCGCCGATGTGGTCATTCTCGATCTCGAGGACGCCGTCGCCCCGGAAAACCGGGTGGCCGCCCGCGAGGCATTGATCGCCCACCCGCTCGACCCCGATCGCACCGTGGTGCGGATCAATCCGGCAGGCACCGGTGACTACCGGCGCGACCTCGCCGCGCTCTCGGACACCAACTACCGGGTCGTCATGCAGGCCAAGGCGGAGACGGTGGAGTCGATCACCGAAACCGCGTTGCAGACCATCGCATTGATCGAGACCCCCACCGGGGTGGTGCGGGTCAACGACATCGCCGCCGGCGTCAACTGCATCGGATTGATGTGGGGCGCCGAGGATCTCGTGGCCGGGCTCGGCGGCAAATCCAGCAGGTTCGGCCCGGACGAGCCGCGTTCGGGCACCTATCGCGACGTGGCGCGTTATGCGCGTTCGGCGGTGCGACTCGCAGCGGCGGCCAACGGCAAGTTCGCCGTCGACTCCGTACACATCGACTTCCGTGACATCGACGGGCTTCGCGACGAGGTGACCGACGCCGTCGCACTCGGATACGCCGCCACCGCCTGCATCCATCCCTCCCAGGTCGACATCATCCGCGCCGGCTACTCGCCGAGCGACGAGGAACTCCAGTGGGCGCGACGCGTCATCGATGGGGCCGCCGAGTTCAGGGGCGGCGTGTTCAGCATCGACGGACAGATGATCGACGGCCCGGTGTTCCGCCAGGCCGAAGCCGTCCTCTCGCGTGCAGCAGCCTCAGAGGCATCGAGTACCGAGACTTCCCCCGCACCGACCACCTGAGTACCCGCCACATCGGAGGAAAGTGATCACCATGACCGAATCGGCTTCCACGCGAGACGACTCCGAGCTGAGTTACGCCCGGGGCGACGCAGCACCGCCGCTGCTGATCGAGACGATCGGGGCGAGGCTGGCTCGCATCACCGAACGCCACGGTGACCGGATGGCCCTCATCGACGCCCCGACCGGCGCCCAGTGGACCTACGCCGAGTTCCGCCGTGACGTCCTCGCGCTCGCCGCCGGACTGTGCAGACTCGGCGTCGCCGCAGGAGATCGGGTCGGTCTGTGGTCGCCCAACAGGGCCGAATGGGTGCTGACCCAGTATGCGACGGCCGAGATCGGTGCGATCCTGGTCAACCTCAATCCCGCATATCGCCAACACGAGATCGAGTACGCGCTCACACAATCGGGCACCAGTGTGGTGGTGGCAGCCGAACGGTACAAGGACTCCGACTACGCGGGCATGCTCGCCGCCGCTCGTCCGGCCGCGCCCGAACTGCGCGAGGTCGTGCTGTTCGAGAGTTCGCAGTGGGCCGAGCTCACCGCGCCACCCACCGCGGACGAACTCGCCGCGGTCGCCGATCGGGCCGCCGGGCTCACCGCCGATGACCCGATCAACATCCAGTACACGTCCGGGACAACGGGATTCCCGAAAGGTGCGACGCTCTCGCACCGCAACATCGGCAACAACGGGTACCTGGTGGGCGAGCTCCTCGACTACAGCGCCGACGACCGGATCTGCATTCCGGTGCCGTTCTATCACTGCTTCGGCATGGTGATGGGCAATCTGGCCGCCACCAGTCACGGTGCGACCATGGTGATCCCGTCGCCGACCTTCGACCCAGAAGCCGCCTTGCGCGCTGTCGCCGAGTACCGGTGCACGAGCCTCTACGGCGTGCCGACGATGTTCATCGCCGAACTCGCCCTGCTCGATTCGGGTGCCGAATTCGATCTGTCGACGCTGCGTACCGGCATCATGGCGGGCTCGCCGTGTCCGGAACACGTCATGCGCCAGGTGGTCGACCGTATGCACATGGGGCAAGTGTCGATCTGCTACGGCATGACCGAGACCTCACCGGTGTCGACACAGACCCGCATGGACGATCCGCTGGAACTGCGGGTCGGCACCGTCGGTCGGGTCGGTCCGCATCTGGAGATCAAGGTGATCGACCCGGTCACCGGAGAGACGTTGCGACGCGGCGAGACCGGCGAATTCTGCACTCGCGGTTACAGCGTGATGAGTGGTTACTGGAACCAGCCGGACAAGTCGGCTGAGGTCCTCATCCCCGAACCGACCGATCCACAGGGCTCACCGTGGATGCGGACCGGTGATCTCGCGGTGATGGACCCCAACGGGTATGTCCGGATCACCGGGCGCATCAAGGACATGGTGATCCGCGGTGGGGAGAACATCTACCCCCGTGAGATCGAGGAATTCCTCTACACCCACCCCGACATCCTCGACGCGCAGGTCATCGGTGTCCCCGACGAGAAGTACGGCGAGGAACTGATGGCATGGATTCGGCTGCGCGACGGCGCATCCGAACTCACCGCCGACGACGTCCGCGAGTTCGCGACCGGCAAGATCGCCCGCCACAAGATCCCGCGCTTCGTCCACGTGGTCAAGGAGTTCCCGATGACGGTGACCGGTAAGGTCCGCAAGGTGCAGATGCGTGAGGAGTCCGTCGAGATCCTCGGAACGCTGCGATGACCGACGGCGTCGGGTCGGTGATCACCACCGACAAACGTTCGCAGATGGACGAATTCGTCGACGCGGTCTCGCGGCAGTACGGCATCGACGTGTCCGGTTACCCGGAGTTGTGGGCGTGGTCGACGAGCGAGCCGGCCGCTTTCTGGCGGTCGGTATGGGAGTTCTTCGAACTCTCCGAGATCGCGGGTCCGCTCGCAGAAGGTGACGCCGCGGTGCTGGCCTCGGTCGACATGCCCGGTGCGCGTTGGTTTCCCGACGTTCGGCTGAATTACGTCGATCAGGTGTTGCGGCACGCCCGCGCGGTCGAGGCCGGTGCGGCCACCGATCGCGCGGCCGTCGTCGGCATCGGTGAGAGCGGTGACCGTACGGCGATCGCGTGGTCGGAGTTGCCGCACATGGTCGGGGCGCTGGCGGCGACCCTGGCCGATCTCGGCGTCGGCGTCGGGGATGTGGTTGCCGCGTATCTGCCCGACGTCCCCGAGGCGGTCATCGCGTTCCTCGCGACCGCGTCGCTCGGTGCGATCTGGTCGGGGTGCGGGCAGGACTACGCACCCGAGGGTGCCTCGGCCCGGCTCGGGCAGATGCATCCCAAGGTGTTGTTCTCGGCCGGCGGATATCGCTACAACGGCAAGGACATCGACAAGACCACCGACAGTGCCGAGCTCGCCGCAGCCCTGCCCGAGCTCGCCGGGCACATCGTCGTCGGCGGCACCGACCACCGCCCGGAATCGGGTCCACGTGTCCTGTCCTACGCGAGTGCCATCAGCAATTCGTCGACGGTGAACCCGGTGCCGGTGGCCTTCGATCATCCGCTGTGGGTGCTGTTCAGTTCCGGCACCACCGGTCGGCCCAAGGGCATCGTGCACGGTCACGGCGGGGTCGTCGTCGAACATCTCAAAGCCGCTGCGCTCCATGCCGATCTCGACGAGTCCGATGTGTTCTTCTGGCAGACGGCGCTGAGCTGGATGATGTGGAACTTCCAGATCGCCGGTCTGCTGTGCGGCTCGACGATCGTCTGCTACAGCGGTTCTCCGCTGTATCCCGACGCGGATCGGTTGTGGCAGATCGTCGCCGCGGAGAAGGTGACCTACTTCGGTACCAGCCCCGGCCAGTTGCAGGCCTCCCGCAAGGCCGGGCTCGTACCCGGGCGCGATCATGATCTGTCGGCACTGCGGACCATCGGCAGCACCGGGTCGTCACTGGCCGGTGACCTGTTCGAGTGGATCGACGACAATGTGGCGCACGGACTCCCGGTGTCCTCGATCAGCGGTGGCACCGATGTGGTGACCGCCTTCGCCGGTGGCTCGGTCGGAGAGCCGGTGGTTCCGGGGGAGTTGTCGGTCCGTTATCTCGGTGTCGCGCTACAGAGTTGGGCACCCGACTGCACGCCGGTGATTGACGAGGTGGGCGAGATGGTGATCACCACCCCGATGCCGTCGATGCCGGTCGGCTTCTGGAACGACCCCGACGGATCACGGTATCGTGCCGCCTATTTCGAGCACGAATGGAGCTCGGTCGGGCCGACGACGCCGGTCTGGCGACACGGCGACTGGGTCACCGTCACCGACCGCGGATCGCTGATCATCCACGGCCGCAGCGACGCCACGTTGAACCGCCACGGCATCCGGATGGGATCGGCCGACATCTACGAGGTGGTCGAGAGCATCGACGAGATCGCCGAGGCGTTCGTCCTGGGCGTCGACGGCCCCGACGGCGCGTACTGGATGCCGCTGTTCGTCACCCTCGTCCCCGGAGCCGAACTCGACGACGACCTGCGCACCCGGGTGGTCGCCGAGATACGCTCCCGGCTCTCGCCGCGCCACGTGCCCGACGAGCTCATCGTCGCCCCGGCCATTCCGCACACCCGCACCGGCAAGAAACTCGAGGTGCCGGTCACCTCGGTCCTCGCCGGCCGGTCGGTCGACATCGATCCACGATCCGTCGACGACTACTCGCTGATCGCCTGGTACGAAGAGCAAGGAGCGAAACACGCCTGGTGACGGGGTTTCGTCGCCACCAACCGGTGGTGACGTTACGTTGGCGCCGACGCCCTTCAGCCGACGGTCGAGGTTCCCGTGGCGTCGGTTCCTTTGGATCGATGGTCGAGGTTCCCGTGGCGCCGCCGCCGTTCAACCGATGGTGGAGGTTCCCGTAGTGCCGACGCTCTTCAACCGATGGTCGAGGTTCTCGTAGCGCCGATTCCTTTGGATCGATGGTCGAGGTGCGAGGAGCGATAGCGACGAGCCTCGAGACCCCTTGCGCCACAGCTGGTTCCGCCCCGCAGTCCGCATCACGCAACCCCGCCTGAACCCCGCCGACCCCGTCATTCATCCAACCGACGACCGGTCGCCCGGCACCTCGGCGTCATCCACAACCGGGCGTGGGACCCTGTGGCGCGTCCACGCAATGTATTAGCGTGGTCGGGTGAGTGCGCTCGGGGCGCGACAACTGTGCGCGCCGGGGGAGACGCGACAAACACGTATTCGGTAGGAGAATCTCATGAGCTACCAGCCAGGAAGCGGCTACGGGCAGCAGCCCGAGTCCGGACAGACCCAGGGTCAGCAGGGGGCGGGCTATTCGCAGCCCGGCCAGGCATCCTCGCCGCAGGGCTACCCGCAGCAGCCGACCTACGGTCAGGGCTACGGCCAGACCGCAGGCCAGCAGGGTTACGGTCAACAGGGCTACGGCCAGCAGGGCTACGGTGACCAGTCCGCCTACGGTCAGCAGGGCTACGGCCAGCAGTCGGGCTACGGCCAACAGGGCTATGGATCGGGCTACGGGCAGCAGGACTACGGGCAACAGGGCTACGGGCAACAGGGCTATGGCCAGCAGGGATACAGCCAACAGGGCTATGGCCAGGCCTACGGCCAGCCCGCCGCACCCAAGCAACCGTTCGCAGGCGTCCCGCCGATCGTGGCACCCGTCCTCGCGGCCACCATCGGTGTGCTCGCCGTCGTCCTGCTGTTCTGCGGGTTCGCGGCCGGTTACACCATCCAGGGAAACGTGGTCAACGACACGCAGAAGCTCTTCGCTTCCGATCTCAGTGCCGCATACGTCCTGGTTGTGGCGACCGGGTTCCTCGCGTTCACCGGGCTGATCAAGTCCTACCGGGTGGCACCGCTCGTCGCGGCCGGGGCGACCGCCGGCGTGCTGCTCACCATCATCATGTATTCCGGTGCCGATCTGGACGAGTCCAGCAACTACTCGCTCGGCCACGGTGCCGGCGCGATCATCCTGCTGGTGCTCTCGATCCTGATCTTCCTGATCGCCATCGGTTGGTTGCTTCTCGATCTCGGTGTCGTCAAGACCGCCGCCGCACCCGAAACCGGTACCGCGGCGCAGGCCACCGACCCCGCGGCCGCCTCGGCGCAGGCCACCACCGCATACGGCTACGGCGCCTCCACTCCGGGGGTCACCTCGCAGGCACAGGGCACCGCCTCCCAGCCGGGCGCGACCGCGGTGATCCCGGGCGCGACCCAGGCCACGACCGCCTACCCGACCGCGGGCACCGCATCGTCGGGGGCCCC
>NZ_MVPX01000501.1:0-17951 GCF_002043085.1 Gordonia sp. i37
CAGGGGGCGCACGCCGCTCCGTCGGCCGGCGCGGCTCCCGGGGCGACCGCGGCGATTCCGCAGGCCGGATCCGAGGCGGTCTCCGGCTCCGAGAGCACCTCGATCTTCCAGAAGCCGGAGCCCCCGCAGGCCAACAGCTGACTTCAGCAGCTCTCTCGCGCAGACGTAGCAGAAGGTTCGCCCTGAGCGTTACCTTCTGCTACGTCTTCGCGCAGAGCGTGCGTTTGATCGCTTTCTGACTCGACTGCGGCGCGTCTGCGACACCTCACACGCCCCACGTGCCACGCTCGAACCAATGCCCACGCTGAGAACAGTTGCCTCCGCCGACAACCTCGCGACCCGACTTCGCGACGCTCGGCAGGCCCGTCGCGCCCATCATGACCGCCCCGAACGTGGCCCGCGCGAGCTGATCCTGATCGCGTTCGCCGTACCGGTCGTCTCGATCCTCGTCACCCTGGTCATCGTGTTCGCGGTGCTGATGATGGCCGGTAGCGGACTGTCGGGAATCGGAACGGCCGTCGCCACCTGTTGGCTCGCCATCAACCAGGTCCCCCTGAGCATCGCCGGGGTGAGCATCGGCATCCTCCCGATGCTGCCGACCCTGCTCGTCGCCGGCGGAACCGCAGCGGTGGTGGCGTCGAGTTGCCGGTCCCGTCACACCCTCTCCGAGTACGTGGCGGTCGGCGCGTCGGCCGTAGCCGGTGCGCTGCTGATGACGGCCATCGCACTCGCCGTCGTCATGGACGGCTCATCGGTGCTGCCCATCCAGAGCCCCAACGCCCTCGAGGCGTTCGGCCTCACCCTCGTCGTGCAAGGTCTCGCCGCCACCGCCGGGGTCGTTCTCGGACGGAGCGAGCTGGTCACCAGCCGCCTCAGCGCCGCCGACCGCCGCGGCATCCGCTACGGATTCGTGGCCGTGCTCGCACTGTTAGCCGCAGGTGGCCTGCTGATCCTGCTGCGGTTGATCCTGAGATTCGACGCGCTGCGCGATCTGGTCGCCGGCGGCTACGACTTCGACGGCTACCTGGGACTCACCCTGCTGTCCGTGCTGTATCTGCCCAACCTGATCATCGGAGCGGCCGCCGTCCTCGTCGGGTCGGAGGCGCACGTCGGCGCAGCGTCCGTCGACCTCTTCGCCGCCCGCGGCGGGTCGGTGCCCGTACTGCCGGCACTGGCCGTCCTGCCCGACCACACGGTGTGGTGGGCGGTGTGGGGTCTGCTCGTTCCGCTCGTGATCGCCGGTGTCGTGGCCTGGCGTTGCCGCACCTCCGACCCATTGCGGTACGCGCGCTCGATCGGCATGGCCGCCGCGGTCGCCGCGACAACCATGGTGGTGTTCGGCTGGCTGGCCGGCGGCACCCTCGGGGAGATCGGTGCCGCGGGTATCACGCTGGTCACCGCCGGCGTGTACACGCTGGGGTGGATCGGGTTGTCCGGACTCGTGATCGGCCTCGTCCTCAACTTCCTGCCGGCACTGCGCTCCCGCACATCAGCAGTGGCCGGGCGTGATGCCGATGACGGCGATTGGCTCGATGCCGTCAACGCAGACGACGACGGGACAGATGAGTACACCGACGAATATCTGGCCGACGAGTATTCGGCTGACGGCGAGTTGGCCGGGGGCGAGTTCGATGACGGGTACGAGGACGTCGATGACGGCTACGCCGCCGACGGTGAATACGCGGGCGCCGACCTCGCCGAGGGTGAGTACTCCGGCCCCGACGTCGAGGACGGTGATCTCGATGGCGCCGACGCCGATGATGCAGCAGGCACCGACCCGGCAGACACCGACCCGGCAGACAACGACCCGGCAGACAACGGCGGCGACGTCGACGCGACGCCCACAGCACGCCCGCACCGGACCCGGGCAGCCCGGATCGACCCCGACGACCTCGACGATCCCTGGACGTACGACGACGCGGATACCGTGACCCGTACGAAACGCTGATCGTCGCTTCCGGCGCGCCTTTGCGACGTGACCGAACGCGGTGGCGGTTGCCGCCCCGACGCCGTCGGTCGGTGACCGGCCCACTAGGCTCGCACGTGTGACTGGCGCTCTCCCCGACACCCCGACCGCCGATCGTGTGGCGATCGTCGTGATGGCGTCGGGGACCGGATCGCTGCTCGAGGCCCTGCTCTCCCGCGCGGCAGAACCGGACGCCCCGTTTGTGGTCGCGGCCATCGCCGTCGACCGGGAGTGCCGCGCCGGCGAGATCGCGGCGCGTGCGGGCATTCCGCTCGTCATGTGCAGGATGGCCGAGTATGCCGACCGTGGCGGATGGGACGCGGCGCTGACCGCGCAAGTCGCCGAATTCGCCCCGGAGTGGATCGTGACCGCCGGATTCATGAAAATCCTTGGTCCCCAATTCCTTCGACGCTTCGGTGGTCGGATCGTGAACTCGCATCCCGCGCTGCTGCCGGCGTTTCCGGGTGCGCACGGCGTAGCCGACGCCCTCGACTACGGGGTCAAGATCACCGGCACGACGGTGCACCTGGTCGACGAGGGCGTCGACACCGGTCCCGTGCTCGCCCAGGTCCCGGTCGTCGTCGAGGACGGCGACACCGCGGAGTCCCTGCACGCACGTATCAAATCGGTGGAGCGTGTGCTGCTCGCCGACGTGGTGACGGATCTCGTCACCCGAGGAGTTGTCATCGACGGACGAAAGGCCCACATTCCGTGAACGCACCCAGCACCGACGCCTCCCGCCGCCCCATTCGCCGGGCTCTGGTCAGCGTCTACGACAAGAGCGGGCTGGCGGAGCTGGCGACCGCACTCCACGGCGCCGGCGTGGAGATCGTGTCCACCGGGTCGACCGCGAAGACCATCGCCGCACAAGGTGTCCCGGTGATCGAGGTGTCGGAGGTGACCGGTTTCCCCGAGTGCCTCGACGGCCGGGTCAAGACGCTGCACCCCAAGGTGCACGCCGGTATCCTCGCCGACACCCGTAAACCCTCGCACGTCGATCAGTTGACCGAATTGGGGGTTGCGGCTTTTGATCTCGTCGTGGTGAACCTCTACCCGTTCACCGATACCGTCGCCTCCGG
Source organism: Gordonia sp. i37 (assembly GCF_002043085.1). Classification (NCBI taxonomy): domain Bacteria; kingdom Bacillati; phylum Actinomycetota; class Actinomycetes; order Mycobacteriales; family Gordoniaceae; genus Gordonia; species Gordonia sp. i37. The sequence goes on from NZ_MVPX01000501.1 coordinate 3,046, forward strand.
CGCGGGCCCGGACGAGTGCATCGAGCAGATCGACATCGGCGGTCCGTCGATGGTGCGTGGCGCGGCCAAGAACCATCCCAGCGTGGCCGTCGTCGTCGACCCCTACGATTACGACGCCGTGCGTGCTGCCGTGACCGACGGCGGGTTCTCGTTGCGGCAGCGACAAGAACTGGCAGCCAAGGCTTTCCGGCACACCGCCGACTACGACGTGGCGGTGGCCTCGTGGATGTCGAGCGTGGTGGCCCCGCCTGCGTCGACCGCTCAGGGTGAACACGAGCCCACCGGAACCGGATTTCCCGAGTGGGCCGGCGCCACATGGGCGCGTTCGGCGGTGCTGCGATACGGCGAGAATCCTCATCAGGCCGCGGCCCTGTACCTGTCGACCGCCGACCACGAGGGCCTGGCCTCGGCAGAACAGCTGCACGGCAAGGAGATGAGCTACAACAACTACACCGACTCCGATGCGGCGTGGCGCAGTGCGCACGACTTCGACGCGCCGGCCGTGGCGATCATCAAGCACGCCAACCCGTGTGGCATCGCGGTCGGCGCCGACATCGGCGAAGCGCACCGTAAAGCACACGCCTGCGACCCGGTCAGCGCCTACGGCGGGGTGATCGCCGCCAACCGCGAGATCACCGTCGAGATGGCCGAACAGGTCGCCGAGATCTTCACCGAGGTGCTCATCGCCCCGGGATTCGCCGATGGCGCGTTGTCGGTGTTGCAGCGCAAGAAGAACATTCGCATCCTGCGCGCCGTCCCGCCCAAGCGCGGCGGAATCGAGACGCGGCCCATCTCCGGTGGCCTGCTGATGCAGGACCGCGACGTCCTCGACGCCGCCGGCGACAACCCGGCCGGCTGGACGCTGGCGGCCGGCGCCCCGGCCGACGAGGACACCCTGCGCGATCTCGAATTCGCCTGGCGTGCCTGCCGTTCGGTGAAGTCCAACGCGATCCTGCTGGCCAAGGACGGCGCCTCGGTGGGCGTCGGCATGGGTCAGGTCAACCGGGTGGATTCGGCGCACCTCGCCGTCACCCGCGCCGGTGAGCGGGCGGCCGGCAGCGCGGCCGCTTCCGACGCGTTCTTCCCGTTCCCCGACGGCCTGCAGGTCCTCATCGCCGGTGGCGTGAGCGCCGTGGTGCAGCCGGGGGGATCGATCCGCGACAACGAGGTCATCGAGGCCGCCAATGAGGCCGGCATCACCTTGTACCTGACTGGTGCACGGCATTTCGCGCACTGACATGACGCCCGGTCGGCGCCAGATCTCGTCGACCGGGCGCAGTTTTTCGTCGACCGGGCGCTCTATCCCGTCAACCGTGCGCTCTATCGCGTCGACCGGGCGCTTCATCGCGTCGAGTGTGCGCCGCGACCGATGAGCATCCTCGACTATCTCCTGCTCGTCGTTGCCGGATTCGGGGCGGGCCTCATCGGCTACGTCACCGGCCTGGCCTCCGTCGTCAGCTATCCGGCACTCCTGGCGGTGGGCCTGCCGCCGATCGCGGCGAACGTCACCAACACCGTCGCACTGGTGTCGGTCGGGATCGGCAGCCTCGGTCAGTCCGGACGCATCCTGCTCGACGGTGACCGCCGACGCCTCGTCGGCGGGGGAGTGGCCGCGCTGATCGGCGGCTCCATCGGCGCGGTCGTCCTGCTGCTCGCGCCCGCCGACAGCTTCAAGGTCACGGTGCCCTACCTCGTGGCCATCGCATCGATCGCGCTGCTCCTGCAACCCCGGCTGCGCGACCTGGCATCCCACCACGTCGACCGGCCCTGGATCTGGTACGTCGGTCTGGCGGTCGTCTCGATTTACGGCGGCTACTTCGGTGCCGGCGCCGGAATCATGCTGCTGGCACTGGCGCTCATCTTCACCAGCGAATCACTCTGGCGGGCAACGCTGTTGAAATCGCTGTTCCTCGGGATCGCCAACCTCGTGGCGGCACTGCTGTTCGCCGTGTCGGGTCCGGTGCACTGGACGGCGGCGCTGGCCATGGCGATCGGTTGCCTCGCCGGTGGCTGGTGTGGGCCGCCGACCGTCAAACGTCTACCGGCGGCGCCGTTGCGGATCGCCGTCGGGATCGCCGGACTCGGCCTGGCGGTGTGGCTGGGCGTCGACGGATGATCTCGCCGGCGCGCGTGTGGCACACCGCCTCACGCGCGCAGGCCTCACACTCCTGCCGTACTGGCGCGAACCGTACTGGCACGAACCGTACTGCGACGCACCGCCGCCCGGACATCGGCGTCCGAATCCTCGGCGGCACGTTCGAGAATCGCCCGCACGTCGGGGTCGTCGGCCCAGAGCGACAGGGTCAGGGCCGCGGCTCTGCGGACGTCGTGATGCACATCGTCGAGCGCGCCGGACAACGCCGCAACGGTCGACTCCGCACGTGCCACGGCCAACCCGCGCGCGGCGCCGACACGGACCTGCCAGGCGCTGTCGCGCAATGCCGCAACCAGCTGCGGCCCGTCGATCTCGGCGTCGCCGAGGTGAGCCATCGCAGCCAGCGCGGCAGCGCGCACCAGCGGATCCCGGTCGCTTGCCAGGACGCGGATGGCTCCGCCACCTACGCCGTTGCCGCCGACCCTGTTGCCACCTACCCCATTACCGCCGGCCCCGATGGTGGCGAGCCCCTCGGCGACCGCGATACGGACCTCTCGGTTGTCGTCGACGACTGCCTCGGCGATGGGGGCGGCCGCGTCCAGCGACACCAGGGCGCCGATGGCCTCGATCCGGACGCGATGGTCGGCGTCGGAGAGAGCGTGGGTGAACAGGTCGCGATCACCGGAACGCAACGCGCGCAACAGGTCGACGACGGTGGAGCGCACCACGGGATCGGCCGAGCCGACGTGGTCGCGTAGCGCGCCGAGTAATTCCGGCGTGGGTTCGAGGATTTCGACGAGTTCCCGTAGCCCGTGCGCGGCGGCGGCGCGGACGTCGGTCGACCCGTCGGCGAGCGCCGCGACGAGCGCGGTGTCGAATGCCTCGGGTGTGGTCTCGCCGAGCACCGAGATCGCCGTGCGGCGCACGGTCGCGTCGTCATCGTCGAGGTAGGTGTCGAGGTCGGCGGCGTGCGCGGGGGACAGAGCCAGGAGTTGAACGATGCGCGGTGAGGCCGCGGCCGGCGGTTGCGATACCGGCGGACGCACCGGACTGTCGACTCCCCGATATCCCGGGCCGCTGACGATCGGGGGCTCTTCGATGGCGATCACCGACCGGTCCGTCGGCGGAATGTGGTCGAGGCCCTCGACCCCGACGAGGTAGGGCTCGACGGGGCGGCCCACGAACTCCATTGTGCCGTCGGCCGATTTGCGGAGATTGAGGTGATAGCCCCACTTGTCGTCGCGTCGGTCGGGCAGGTCGGCGCGTTGGTGGTAGAGGCCCCAACGACTTTCGGTGCGCGTGAGGGAACTGCGGGCCGCGAACTCGGCACAGTCACGGATGAACGACACCTCGGCACACCGCATCAGCTCGTGCGGCGTGCGTGCACCCATCTGCTCGATGTCGGCGCGCATGCGCTCGAAGGTCTCGATGGCGATGGCCAGTTTGTTCGACGTCTTCGGCGGCGCCACATAGTCGTTGACGAAGCGTCGGAGCTTGTACTCCACCTGGGGTTGCGGTGGCCCGTTGGGGTTGCGCAACGGGCGGTAGATCAGTTCGTGGGCTGCGGCGAGCTGGTCGGACGGCAGGTCGGCGGGCATCGGTAGCTCCCGTGCGGTCTCGGCGGCATGTGTGCCGGTGAGCTCGCCGTACACGAAGGCGCCGATCATGTAGTTGTGCGGCACGCACGCCAGGTCCCCGGCCGCGTACAAGCCGTCGACGGTGGTGCGGCCGTTCTCGTCGACCCACACCCCCGACGCCGAATGTCCACTGCACAAACCGATCTCGGAGATGTGCATCTCGATGTCGTGGGTGCGGTAGTCATGTCCGCGATTGCGGTGAAAGGTACCGCGGGTGGGGCGTTCGGTGGTGTGCAGGATCGATTCGAGGGCGCCGAGGGTCTCCTCCGGCAGGTGACTGACCTTGAGGTAGATCGGACCACGCGCCGAATCGATCTCGTTGCTCACCTCCGCCATCATCTCGCCCGACCAGTAGTCGGAGTCGACGAAGCGCTCGCCGGCGGCGTTGACCTGGTAGCCGCCGAACGGGTTGGCCACGTACGCACACGCCGGTCCGTTGTAATCCTTGATCAGTGGATTGATCTGGAAGCACTCGATGCCGCTGAGCTCGGCTCCGGCATGGTAGGCCATGGAGTATCCGTCACCGGCGTTGGTCGGGTTCTCGTATGTGCCATACAGATAGCCGGAGGCGGGAAGGCCGAGCCGACCGCACGGTCCGGTCGCGAGGATCACGGTCTTGGCCGCGATCTCCACGAATTCGCCGGTGCGCGTGTGCAATGCCGCGGCGCCCACGGCCCGTCCGTCGTCGGTGAGCACGCGTACCGGCATCAACCGGTTCTCGATCGTGATCCGTTCGCGCATCTCACGTTTGCGCAGCACCCGGTAGAGGGCCTTCTTGACGTCCTTGCCCTCCGGCATCGGCAACACATACGACCCGGATCGGTGCACCCGACGCACTGCGTACTCGCCGTACTCGTCCTTCTCGAATTTCACGCCGTAGCGCTCGAGGCGTCCGATCATCGCGAAACCTCGTGTGGCCGTCTGATAGACGGTCTTCTGATTGACGATGCCGTCATTGGCGCGGGTGATCTCGGCGACGTAGTCCTCCGGTGTGGCCTTGCCGGGGATGACGGCGTTGTTGACGCCGTCCATCCCCATCGCGAGGGCACCCGAATGACGGACATGTGCCTTGTCGAGCAGCAGCACCGACGCGCCGTGCTCGGCGGCGGTCAACGCTGCCATGGTTCCGGCGGTGCCGCCGCCGATCACCAGCACGTCACAGTCGCGCCGGGTGCGATCGGCGAGGTCGGGAATCTCCATGGGCTCCATCGGTTCTCCGGAGGTCGAGGATGATGCGGGCGAGTTCACGCGGCGCTCAGCGCAGCAGATACGGCATGTTGACGGTGACCGCCCCGGTGGGACACCGCACCGCGCACGGCCCGCAGTACCAGCATTCGTCGACGTGCATGTACGCCTTGCCCGAGTCGGGATTGATCGCGAGCGAGTCGAGGGGGCAGACCTCCACACACAGGGTGCAGCCCTCGATGCACAGGGACTCGTCGATGGTGACCGGCACATCGGCGCGGAAGGTGACCTGGCTCAAAGGAGTTGGGCTCATGGGGGTTGGGCTCATGGGAGTTGCTCGTTTCGGTAGGCGGTGCTGCGCAGAAAGATCCGGTCACTGCGCAGGCGGATGTACTCGAGATCGACGGGCCGGTCGTCGGCGGCGAGGTGGGTGAGTCGTTCGAGGAGAAGAAGCGAACTCCCCGAGGCGATTTCGAGATGTGCGGCCGAGTGGGGGTCGGCGTCGACGGCCTCGACGGTCATGTCGGCCCGGCCGAGCCGACCCCCGGCGACCTCCTCGAGCACGGTGAAGACATCCTGGGATTCGAGGTCGTGGTCGAGCACCGCGATCCCGAGATCGGGCACCAGGTAAGTGATGTCGAGGCTGATCGGCTCGTCGTCGAGGTATCGCAGACGCTCGATGTAGACGGCCTGGGCGTCGTCGAGACGCAGGCGGCGCGCGACGAGCCGCGGCGGATCGACGAGTGTCGCGATCTTGACGACGTTACGGACCGCGCCGTGTCGGCGGAAGGTCTTCTGCAGGCCCAGCAGGGCGTCGAGGCCGTGGTCGAGTTTGCGCGCCACGACGTGCGTTCCGACCCGAGGCGAACGCCGGATCAGTCCCTCGTCGGTGAGCACGGCCAGGGCCGCACGGATGGTGTTGCGGGAGACATTGAACTCGTCGATCAGTGCGCGTTCGTCGAGAGCCTCGCCGATGTCGCTGTCGTGGATCGCTCGCCGAAGGACGTCGGCAACGATACGGGCGTTGTCGGCCCGGACGCGGCCGGGCGCGGCCGCGTGTGCGGAGAACGGGGGTTCGGACTGCATGAGTAGAGACGATAACCACAGTTCAGAGGGCTAGAAGCGTGCTGAGACGGGTCGTGGGCCGAGTCTTTCGAATCCGCCACCGCAATGGTCGCCGCGGGCTCGCTCACCAGCGCCGTCGGTGCCCCGAACCGTCATTGCGCCACCCTCGAGACCGTTGTGGGGTTGCAATCATCGCGCGCCGAATATCCGTCTCCGACGGGTTCGTCTGCTGTGCACTACGGCAATGTCGCACTTAAGAATCGACGCAACGAATCGAGGATTAGACCATTGGCGGTGATCTCTGGGCAACCCGATCGGCACTTCTCCTCAGGGTGAGGGAATCTCTCGCCCGGTCGCCGGGGTGCGACTACACAATGCTGATGACCTTGTTCGTGGACATCACCCCGCAGGAGCAGGGCGGGGAACCCGAGACCGGGCGACGCGTCGGCCGATCTCGCTGGAAAGCGGTGGGGCTGCACGTCGGCCTGCCGCTGCTGTCGTTGGTCCTGTTCCTGGTGCTGTGGCAGATCGTCGCGGTCAGCGGAGTGTGGAGCGAGGTCTTCGTTCCCCGGCTCGGCACCGTGTGGCACGCCTTCGTCGAGATGTCGACGACCCACGACGGTTCGATCGGATACGCGGGCTACTACTGGTGGGAGCACCTGTACATGACTCTGCGGCGAGTATTCGTCGGCGTGGTGGTCGGCGTCGGCGTCGGGGTCGCACTCGGGCTGGTGATGGGCTCGGTCCCGGTGATCCGGCGAGTACTCGAGCCGTGGCTGACCTTCTTGCGTGCCCTTCCGCCGTTGGCGTACTTCTTCCTGCTCGTCATCTGGCTGGGAATCGACGAGGCGCCCAAGATCACGCTGCTGGCATTGGCGGCCCTACCGCCCGCGGCGGTCGCCACGACAGCGGCAGTCGGGGCGGCGCCGGTCGCACTCGTCGAGGCGGCTCGTGCACTCGGAGCCTCCCGCCGGGACGTGTTGCGCGACGTCATCATCCCCGCGTCTCTGCCTGAGACCTTCACCGGCATACGGCTATCGGTGGGCATCGCCTATTCGTCGGTGGTCGCCGCAGAACTGTTCAACGGCATCCCCGGCATCGGCGGTGTCGTCAAGGACGCAAGCAATTACAACAACACCCCTGTGGTGCTCGTCGGTATCGCTCTGATCGGGTTCTCCGGTCTGATCATCGACGGTGTCCTGCGGGTCATCGAGCACCGTGCGGTGCCCTGGCGTGGAAAGGCCTGACCTCACATGACAACCCATCGTCGACGACCGCTGCGCGCGGTACCGGTCCTGCTCGCGACATTGGTCGCAGCCCTCCTGATGGTGACGGGCTGCTCGGTCGACCGCTCCGGTCAGGACTCCGGTAAACCCACCATTCGTATTGCCTACCAGTCATTCCCGAGTGGTGACCTGATCGTCAAGAACAATCACTGGCTCGAGGACGCCCTGCCGGACTACAACATCAAGTGGACCAAGTTCGACTCCGGCGCCGACATCAACACCGCGTTCATCGCCAAGCAGATCGACTTCGGCGCCATCGGGTCCAGTCCGGTCGCACGCGGACTCTCGGCACCACTGAACATCCCGTATCAGGTGGCGTTCGTCCTCGACGTCGCCGGCGACAACGAGGCACTCGTGGCCCGCAACGGCACCGGCATCAATACCGTCGCCGACCTGCGCGGCAAGCGGGTGGCCACGGCGTTCGCGTCGACGGCGCACTACAGCCTGCTCGCCGCACTGGCGCAGGCCGGGGTGAACCCCGCCGACGTCGACATCATCGACCTGCAGCCGCAGGCGTCCCTGGCCGCGTGGCAGCGCGGCGACGTCGACGCCGTCTACACCTGGCTACCCACGCTCGACGAACTCCGCAAGACCGGTAAGACTCTCATCGCCAGCCGACAACTGGCCACCGCGGGCAAGCCGACCCTCGACCTCGGTGTCGTGTCAAGCCAATTCGCCAAGGACAACCCGTCGGTCGTCGACACCTGGCGCAAGGTGCAGGCGCGTGCGCTGGCGCTGATCCACGACGATCCGCAGGCGGCAGCGAAGGCTGTGGCGGCGCAACTGGGCACCACGCCCGAGGATGCCGCCAACCAGCTCAAGCAGGGCACCTTCCTCACTACGGCCGAACTCACCTCGCCGACCTGGTTGGGTGTTGACGGCCAACCGGGCAATCTTGCCGAGAACCTGCACAGCGCAGCGGAATTCCTGGCCGGGCAGCAGCAGATCCCGAGCGCCCCGCCGTTGTCGACCTTCCAGCAGGCCATCTACACGAAGGGACTACCCGGTGTCCTCTCCTCGCAATGAGGCTCTCGTCGAGCACAGCCCTGCCGTATCGGCTCCGGATTCAGGGGCGTCGGCGGCGATCGCGCTGAGCAAGGTGGTGCAGACCTATGGCAGCAAGGCCGACCGGGTCACGGCGGTGGGGCCGGTTGATCTGCGCGTCGATCCGGGCGAATTCCTGGTTCTGGTCGGCGCGTCGGGGTGTGGCAAATCCACTCTGCTCAGGCTGATCGCCGGATTCGAGACGCCGAGTGCGGGGCGGGTCGCGGTGGCCGGCGACGCCCCGATACCGGGAGTGAGTTCCGGGGTCGTCTTCCAACAACCACGGCTGTTCCCGTGGCGCACCGTCGGGGGCAACGTCGACCTTGCGTTGCGCTATGCCGGGGTGCCCAAGGCGCAGCGTGCGACGCGACGCGACGAACTGCTGCGCCGGGTCGGTCTGGGGGATACCGCAGACCGAAGGATCTGGGAGATCTCGGGAGGACAACAGCAGCGGGTCGCAATCGCCCGAGCACTGGCGGGCGAGTCCTCGTTGCTGTTGCTCGACGAGCCCTTCGCCGCCCTCGACGCGCTCACCCGCGAGACGTTGCAGGAGGACCTGCGATCGGTCAGCGCGGATCTGGGTCGCACCAATGTCTTCGTCACCCACAGCGCAGACGAGGCAGCCTTCCTCGGCTCGCGCATCGTGGTCCTGACAGCGCGGCCGGGCCGCGTCGCCCTCGACATCACCTCGCCGATCCCACGACACGGCGTCGGTCCCGCTGAGATCCGCGATTCACCGGAGTACACGGTGCTGCGCGCGCAGGTTGCCGCGGCGGTCAAGGAGGCAGCGGTATCCGGGGCCGCACCGGCATGACCGACCGGGGCGAGGCGATGCCGCATGTGAGCGAGTGATGGACCCGTGCCGGTTGTACTCACCGTGCGGCAAACCCTGGGTGAACCCGCCGGCGCCGACTACACAGGTGACATGACCGGAACCGCCACCGCCCGCCTCGTCGGCCACTCGATGAGCTTCTCGGACGGTTCGCACCATGGTTCCCCGCCGGTGGTACTCGGACCCCGCATCTCACACCACGATCCGAGTAGGAACTCCACCGATGACCCTCTCCACTTCCGGCCCCGCCACGCCTGAGCACACACTTTCCACGCCCGCACTATCCACTCCCGCCCGGGCAGGTACCGTCGCCTCCGGCGTCGAATTCGACATCGACGAGTTCGGCCCCCATTTCGGGGCCGAGATCCGTGGTGTCGACGTCGCGTCGGCCACCGACGACGAGATTCGCGCCATTCGCGCCGCCCTCATCGAATACAAGGTGATCGTGCTGCGCGGTCAGGACCTCGACGATGCCGCACACATCGAATTCGGCAGGCGCCTCGGCGACCTCACCACCGGGCATCCCGTCTGGAACAGCGGCGACGTGCCCGCCGAGGTCTACTCGCTCGACAGCACCGACAACGGTTTCGCCGACGTCTGGCACACCGACGTCACCTTCATGCCGCGTCCGCCCATGGGATCGATCCTGCGCCCGGTGGTGTTGCCGCGCAACGGCGGTGACACCAACTGGGCCGACGCCGAGCTGGCCTACCGGTCGCTGTCGGAGCCGATCCGCGAACTCGTCGACAAGCTGTCGGCGGTCCACGACGGCAGCCGTGAGTTCGGTTACTACCTCAAGCAGCGGCGCGGCGGCCGCGGAAACGTCTGGGACGGAAAGGAAGTCACCGACCTTCCGCCCGTGACCCATCCGGTGGTGCGCGTGCATCCCGAGACCGGGCGCAAGTCGTTGTTCGTCAACCCCGGCTTCACCTCACATATCGAGGGTGTCTCCGATGCCGAGAGCCGCGGCATCCTCGACCTGCTGTACGCGCACCTGACCAAGCCCGAACACATCGTCCGCCACCGGTGGCGCCTGGGTGATCTTGTCCTCTGGGACAATCGGAACACCCTGCACTATGCCAACCGTGACTATGGCGACAATCGCCGTGTGATGCACCGCATCACGCTGCGCGGAGACGAGCCGATCGGACCGCGACAGCCCTAGCCGCCGCTGGTCTGGATCGTTCCTTCGAACGCGAACGGCGTTGCGGCCAGCGCGCATCCGTGGAAGCTGCCGGTGGGCATCGGGCCGTTGACGCCGACCATCGACTGCCCTCCGTTGACGCCCTTGCGCACCGAGATCTGGATCGCGGCAGCATCTTTGACAGCTGCCGGGAGCCCGAAGGGGCGGATGTCGCTGATCGGATAGATCAGCGAGGCGGCGTTGCCGTCGATGCTGATACAGGTCACCGGACCGCGGACCTGGATCGGGGTGGGATTCATGCCGTCGAGCAGGGTCGCGGTGTAGGTGCCGGTGGTTGCGCCCGCGGTGCGCGATCCCTGGGCGTCGATCCGTAGGACCCGAATCGTCGGGGTCAGATGCAGGTCGCCCTGGATCGACAACGACGCGGGTGCTGCCGGGGTGTCGGCGAGTGCGGGTGCGCCGACCGCGAGGGTGGCCGCCAACGCCATCGCCGATGCCAGCGGCACACGTGTTCTTGCTGTGGTCTTCATGATGATTCCCTCTCACTCCTTGGTGCGTCTCACCTCTGCCTCGGCGCTTGCTTCACCTCGTACCCCCTGGCCCCGACGGTGCGCCGGCGTTGCTGTGTGGACGCTGAAACCCGAGGTCGACGGCGTCGCGGCGCACGCAGCGGTGCCGAGACTCGGGCAAATATTCAACCGATGGGTTGACAACGACCGCGGGGGCGCGCATGCTCGTATTCAACCGAACGGTTGAGGATAAGGAATGGGTTCTGGTGTCCGACGAGTTGTCCAAGATCTTTGCGGCGCTGGCCGATCCGACCCGGCGCGACATGGTGGCCCGGCTCGCGGTGGGCGACGCGACGGTCAGCCAGCTCGCCGAACCCTATGACGTCAGCATCCAGGCGGTGTCCAAGCATCTGAAGGTGCTCGCCGACGCCGGGCTGGTGACCCGAACCCGTGAGGCACAGACGCGTCCGGTGCATTTGGAAGCAGAGGTGTTCGACCTCATGACCAAGTGGATCGAGCGGTACCGCCGACGTGCGGAGGAGCGCTATACGCGCCTCGACGCCGTGCTGGCGGAGATGAACGACGGTCCGGCGGCAACCGCCGGCGGCACCGAGAAAACCCGGAAAAGAAACCCGAAGAGAATCAACACCGACACGAGAGGACAGGCATCATGACCACCAGCACCCGTTATCCCGAAGCCGCGATCGAGGCGGACCCGAAGGTCCCCGTCATCCGGATCACCCGCGACTTCCGTGGTACCCCCGCGCAATTGATGAAGGCGCACATCGATCCCGACCTCTTCGTGCGCTGGGTCGGCCCCGACGCGATCTCCAGCCGCATCATCGAGTGGGATGCTCGCGACGGTGGCAGTTGGCGGTACGTCTCCACCCACGACGGCCAGGAATTCGGTTTCCGCGGCTGCTTCCACACCGTCGCCGATGACAAGATCGTGCAGACCTTCACCTTCGAGGGGATGCCCGACCAGGTGTCGCTGGAGACCCTGTGGTTCGAGGATCTCGGCGACGGCCACACCCGGCTGCATGCCCAATCCCTGTGCGACAGCTTCGAAGCGCGCGATGGCTGGCTCGCCTCCGGCATGGAGGTCGGCGTGAACGAGGGCTATGCCGGCCTCGACCGCATGCTCGACGCCGGTGAGCTGTGAGCAGGGGACTCGCCGAACTCTCCGCCTCGGACCGCCACCGCGACGTGGCTGCGGGGTTCGCCGAACACGCTGCGGCGGTGGAGGACTGGGACGCGCCGACGCCGGTGGACGGGTGGGTGACCCGAGATGTGGTGGCGCACCTCGTCGACTGGTTTGCGGCGTTCCTGGCTGCCGGTGACGTCGAATTGCCCGCGGGCCCACAGGTCGCCGACGATCCCGCAGCGGCATGGGATGCCCGGCGGACGGCGGTACAGCAGCTCCTCGACGGCCCCGACGCGGAGGCGACCTTCACCCACCCGATGGTCGGGGAGTTGCGCCTGGCCGACGCGATCGACCGGTTCTACACCACCGACGTCTTTCTGCACACCTGGGATCTGGCCACCGCCGTCGGTCGGGATCCGCAGCTGGACACCGACTTCGCCGCCCAGGTCTATTCGGGCATGCAGGGCATCGAGGACATGCTCCGGTCTTCGGGACAGTACGGTCCGGCGATGCCGGTACCCGCCGACGCCGACCCCGTCACCCGGCTCGCGGGCTTCATCGGACGCGACCCGGCCTGGCGGCCAATCGGGTGAAACCGACACGGAATCCCCGGCGAATACGACATTCTCTCAACTCCCGCAAAGGAACCAGTTGCCTCACAGCAAGCTGACAGCTTGCCCACACCGGAAAGTCAGTGCATCCGGCGCACGATCATCATCGTGACCGCAACCCAACCCGGTGTCGCTCCGTTCGACACCACTGCGAATGATGCTCCGAGCAGCCACCATCGAGGATCCGATCTGTCGGTTTCCGCGGATTCGACGCTGCCACCGGCCACCGCGCGCGACCGGCTGTGGCTGGCACTACTGCTCATCGCCACGGCCGTCCTCTACCTGTGGAACATCACGACCAACCAGTACGGCAACACCTTCTATGCCGGAGCGGCGTGGGCCGGGTCGCGCAACTGGGAGGCGCTGCTGTTCGGCTCGGTGGACCCGTCCAACTTCATCACCGTCGACAAGCCACCGGTGTCGCAGTGGGTGATGGGCTTGTCCGGCCAGATCTTCGGATTCTCCTCGGCGAGCATGCTGATCCCCGAAGCCCTCATGGGGGTGGCCGCCGTTGCGTTGATGTACGCGATGGTCACCCGCGTCGCCGGTCGGTCGGCCGGACTGATCGCCGGCCTCGCGCTCGCGATCACCCCGGTTGCGGCGATGATGTTCCGGTTCAACAACCCCGACGCCGCGATGGTGCTGCTGATGACCGCAGCGGCCTACTGCACCTTGCGCGCCACCGCGCGAGGATCGGCGCGGTGGCTCGCTTTGGCCGGTGTCGCACTGGGATTCGCGTTCCTGGCCAAGATGCTCGAAGGCCTGATGGTGCTGCCCGCGCTCGGTGTGGTCTACCTCGTCGCGGCCCCGCCGTCGTTCTGGCGGCGCATGTGGCATCTGGTGATAGCCGCTGTGGCACTGGTGCTCTCGGCGGGTTGGTATGTGGTGCTGACGCTGCTGTGGCCCGCATCGTCGCGGCCTTATCTTGCCGGCTCCACCGACAACAACTTCATGAACCTCGTCATCGGCTACAACGGACTCGAGCGTGTCGAAGGCCGAAGTGGTGGCGGTGGTGCCCATGGCAACCCGGCCAATGCGATGGCCGACTTCGCACGTGAGAACCCGCAACTGGCAGAGCGTTTCGGTGGCGGTGGCGGCGGCCGTGGCGGATTCGGCGGCGGAATGTTCGGTGCCCAGCCGGGGATCACGAGGTTGTTCACCGGGGAATTCGGTGCCGAGATCTCGTTCCTGTTGCCGACCGCGCTCATCGCACTGATCGTCGTCCTGGCGTTGCGTGGGCGTCGTCCCCGCACCGACCTCGTGCGCGCGGCAACCCTGCTGTTCGGTCTGTGGTTGCTCGTCGACGGACTGGTGCTGTCGTACATGAGCGGTATCGCGCACCCGTACTACTCGCTGGCGATCGCTCCGCCGATCGCCGGTCTCGTCGGTCTTGGTGTTCACCAAGCCTGGACTGCGCGTAATGCTTCGGTGAGCTGGCAGCGCTACACCGCCCGCTTCGGTCTGGCCGCGATGATCGCCGCGGGAGTCGTCTGGTCGTTTGTGCTCCTCGATCACGAGCCGAACTGGCAGCCCTGGCTGCGGTGGGTGGTACTCGTCGCGGGCATCGTCGCCGCCCTGCTCGTCGCATTGCCATCGACCTTCGGACGTCGGATCGCGCTGGCGGTGGGGGTGCTCGGCATGATCGGCATCTTCGCGGCGCCGGCGGCATATGCGATCACCGGCGACACGATGTCGCACACCGGCGGCAGCCCGTCGGTGCTGCCCGAACGCAGCACCGCAGGCGGGCACGGCGGATTCGGCGGCACGACGCGCTCCGGCCGCGGGGCTACCGGGTCCTCGGGCACCGGGGGGACGGGCACCGGGTCGTCGGGTAACCGTGCAGGCGGATTCGGTGGGTTCGGCGGATTCGGCGGTGGCGCCACGACCTTGCCCGCCCAACTTCAGGCCATGCTGCAGAACAGCCACGCACGGTGGGCCGCGGCGGTGTCGCGGACCAGTTCCGCGGCCGGGGTCGAACTCGCCGCACACGTGCCGGTGATGGGTGTCGGCGGGTTCTCCAACGACCCGGCGCCGAGCCTGGCGCAATTCCAGAAGTACGTCGCCGACAAGGACATCGGCTACTACCTCGCCCCGGAGACCTCGTCGCAGAACGGCAGCGCCAATGCGGAGCTGATGAGCGCAATCACCAAAGCCTTCGGCAACACCGGTTTCGGCGGCGGACGGTCCTCGGTGACCACACAGATCCAGCAGTGGGTGGAGGCCAACTTCCACGGCACCGCGATCGGCAACTACACGGTGTACGACCTAACCGTGGCGCCGTCACCACAACCCGCGTCGACGACGGCGACTCCGGCGAGCACGACCACCGGGGCCACCACCACCGGGTCGGCGAC
>NZ_MVPX01000502.1:0-2969 GCF_002043085.1 Gordonia sp. i37
AGCCGGACCTCGCCGACAGCGCTCTTTCCGCCGCCCACAGCGCCCGTCCCGCCGCCGACAGCGCTCTTCCCACCGCCGACAGCGCTCGCTGAAGCGCTGTCGGCGTGGTGGCGAGCGCTGTCGGCGAAAGCAGGGGCGCCGTCGGCGAACCGGGCGCGACCGCGGCTCTCCGGCGTACCGTGGACGAGGTGGCAGAAGACTTCACATCCGGGGATTTCACGACCGACGCCCCGACCGGCGGTTCAACGACCACCGAAACCCGTCATCCCTCTCCTCGCACCCTTGGTGAACTGCGCGCAAGCGGTCATGTGCAGCGCAGCATCCGCGACGAGATCCGCAACAACCTGCTGACCGCGCTGCGCGAAGGCAGCGATCCGTGGCCGGGCATCGTCGGATTCGAGGCGACGGTCATCCCGCAACTCGAACGTGCGCTGCTCGCCGGACACGACGTCGTCATGCTCGGCGAACGCGGCCAGGGCAAGACCCGCATCCTGCGGACCCTCGTGGGCCTGCTCGACGAGTGGACGCCCGTGATCGCCGGCTCCGAACTCGGTGAGCATCCCTACGAGCCGATCACCCCGGCATCGATCCGCAAGGCCGCCAACCTCCTCGACGACCTGCCCATCGAATGGCGCCATCGCAACGAGCGCTACAGCGAGAAGCTCGCCACCCCGGACACCTCGGTGGCCGATCTCGTCGGCGATATCGACCCGATGAAGGTCGCCGAAGGGCGTAGCCTCGGTGATCCGGAGACCATCCACTTCGGGCTCATCCCGCGCGCACACCGTGGCATCGTCGCCATCAACGAGCTCCCCGACCTGGCCGAACGCATCCAGGTGTCGATGCTGAACGTGATGGAAGAGCGCGACATCCAGGTCCGCGGCTACACGCTGCGCCTTCCGCTGGACGTGCTCGTGATGGCCAGCGCCAACCCCGAGGACTACACCAACCGCGGGCGCATCATCACCCCGCTCAAGGACCGCTTCGGCGCCGAGATCCGTACGCACTACCCGATCGAACTCGACGACGAGGTCGCCGTCATCGAGCAGGAGGCCGACCTCACCGCCACGGTGCCGACCTTCATCACCGAGATCCTCGCGCGGTTCACCCGCTACGCCCGCGACCACCCGTCGATCGATCAGCGATCGGGTGTGTCGGCGCGGTTCTCGATTGCCGGCGCCGAGACCGTTGCCGCGGCGGCGTTGCATCGCGCGGCCGTCACCGGCGAAGAGGTGCCGGTGGCGCGCGTCGTCGACCTGGAATCGGTGATCGAGGTGCTGCGCGGCAAGATCGAGTTCGAGTCCGGCGAAGAGGGACGTGAACTCGAGATCCTCGAGCACCTGATGCGCAAGTCCGTCGCCGACACGGTGCGCGCCCATCTCGGCGGCATCGACATGGCGCCGCTGGTGTCGGCATTGGAGGCCGGTGAGCTCGTGGTCACCGGTGACCGGGTGCCCGCCGCGGACTTCCTCGGCTCCCTGCCGTCACCGGAGACCACCGCGCCGGTGATCGATGAGATCGCCGAACGACTTGAGGCCGGCTCAGATGGGGAGCGGGCCAGCGCCGTCGAACTCGCCCTGGAGGGGCTGTTCCTGGCGCGACGCATCGGCAAAGAGGCCGACGAGTCGGGGCAGACGATCTACGGCTGATCACCCGCCGATCCACGCATTCCTGCGATCCACGGCCGGGCACCGTCCCGGCGGATTCGACGAACTCCGGAGAAACCCATGGTGCAGAAGAACTTTCACCGATCCCGGTATCAGCGCTACACCGGTGGGCCGGATCCGTTGGCGCCACCGGTGGATCTGCGGGAGGCGCTGAGCGAGATCGGCGACGACGTGATGGCCGGCGTCAGCCCACAGCGGGCGCTGCAGGAGTTCCTGCGACGCGGGTCGCAGGACATGCGGGGTCTGGACAAGCTGCGCGAGCAAGTGAACCGGCGGCGTCAGGAGCTGCTCAAGAAGCGCAACCTCGACGGCACCTTCACCGAGATCCGTGAACTCCTCGACCGGGCGGTGCTCAACGAGCGCAAACAACTCGCCCGCGACCTCGACGACGACGCACGGTTCGCCGAGATGCAGATCGGCAGTCTCCCGGCCTCCACGGCGCAGGCCGTCGAGGAACTCTCCGATTACCAGTGGCGCAGCCCCGAGGCGCAGCAGGACTACGACAAGATCAAGGATCTCCTCGGCCGCGAACTGCTCGATCAGCGTTTCGCTGGGATGAAGGAGGCGCTCGAGGGCGCCACTGACGCCGACCGGCAGCGGGTGTCGGAGATGCTCTCCGACCTCAACGACCTCCTCAATGCCCACAACCGCGGTGAGGACACGTCGCAGGCGTTCGACGAGTTCATGGACAAACACGGCGAGTACTTTCCCGAGAACCCGCGCAACACCGAGGAACTCATCGATTCGCTGGCGCAGCGGGCTGCCGCGGCCCAGCAGTTCTACAACTCGCTGACCCCCGAGCAGCGGGCCGAACTCGATCAGCTCGCGCAGCAGGCATTCGGGTCGCCGGATCTGATGAGTCAACTCGCGCAAATGGATTCGGCGCTGCGGCAGGCCCGGCCGGGGCTCGACTGGGACAACGCCCAGGAGTTCTCCGGCGATCAGCAGATGGGCCTGGGGGAGGGGGCCGCGGCACTGCGCGACATCTCCGAACTCGAGGCGCTCTCCGAGCAACTGTCCCAGCAGTACGCCGGTGCGCAGATGGACGACATCGACATCGACGCGCTGGAACGGCAACTCGGTGAGCAGGCCGGGGTCGACGCCCGCACCCTGCAGGAACTGGAGAAGGCGCTGCGCGAGGAGGGCTTCTTCGACCGCACCGCCGACGGCCGACTCCGACTGAGCCCCAAGGCGATGCGTCAACTCGGGCAGGCGATCTTCCGGGACATCGCCGACCAGATGGGTGCTCGTGGCGACCGCCAGACCCGCAACAGTGGTCTGCTCGGCGAGCCGACCGGCTCC
>NZ_MVPX01000503.1:0-14396 GCF_002043085.1 Gordonia sp. i37
CGCACCGTCGCCAACGCCGTGTTGCGCACTGCTGCGGAAGGGCATCCGACCAGCGACCTGCATCCGGGGGTGCGGATCGACGTGCGCGACGTGGAGGTCGCCGAGACCGAGGCCCGCACCCAGGCGGCGGTGGTGCTGCTCGTCGACACCTCGTTCTCCATGGAGATGGAGGGCCGCTGGACTCCGATGAAGCGCACGGCGATTGCGCTCAATCACCTCATCTCGACCCGATTCCGCAGCGACGAACTGCATCTCATCGCGTTCGGCCGTTACGCCCGGTCGATCGACATCGCCGAACTGACCGGGTTGCAACCGCGCATGGAGCAGGGCACCAACCTGCACCACGCGCTGCTGCTGGCCGGACGGCATCTGCGCCGGTTCCCCAATGCGCAACCGGTGGTGCTCGTCGTCACCGACGGTGAACCGACCGCGCACCTCGACCCGAGCGGCGAGCCGTTCTTCTTCTATCCGCCGCACCCGCAGACCATCGCATTGACCGTCCGCGAGCTCGACCACGTTGCCCGCCTCGGCGCGCAGGTCACGTTCTTTCGGCTCGGCGAGGATCCCGGGTTGGCGCACTTCATGGATCAGATCGCCCGCCGCATCGGGGGTCGGGTCATCGCCCCCGACGTCGACGGTCTCGGCGCGGCGGTCGTCGGCGACTACCTGCGCTCACGTCGGGGGCCACGGCGGGGCTGACGAGGGAGCAGGCGGTGCCGGCGGGGGTGTGCGCCGCCGTCCGATCAGCCACAGGACGAGACCGGTGATCGCGACGGCCAGACCGAAGCCGCCGCCGAACACCGCGAGCAGGATGCCGCCGATGCCGGAGAACAGTCCGCCCACCGACACCGGTGGGGCACCGACGACGTAGGAGTCGCCGCAATCGAGCGCGTACACACCGCCGCTGGTGATCGAGTACTGGGCGAAGGACCGCACGGTGGTGTTCCGGTAGGTGAACGAGTACGTCGAATTCGACTGTCGGCGTTGGGCTCCCGGGCCGTTGACGGCGCACGACGGGAAGGCGTCCTCGGACGCGTCGGATTGTGTTCCCGGCGCGTAGAGCACCAGGGTGTCGCCGGCGTCGAGGTGGTGTGTCGCCGACCCTCGGATCTCGAATGCCCGCGCCGAGGTGTCGGAAACCTTCGACAGCCCGATCACCGCGATCGGAATGCCCGCGCCCAGGCTGACGACCACCGCGATCATGCCGAGCCACATCAAGACCTTGCCCACTCGCCGCATGGCCCGATCGTGCCAGACCGCGAGCACTCCGGTGGCGATCTCAGGGTCGGATCTCAGGGTGTTCACCAATGTCGGGGCCGGCTGGACCGGCCTAGTCTGAACGGGTGAGCACTGCAGAGGACCCGACCTACGACGACGACCGTCGATCGCGGATGCGCGCCGCCGACGCCGATCGTGAACTGGTGCACGAGATCTTGTCGGCGGCGATGGAGCAGGGGAGCCTGACCCCCGCCGAGTACGAGGAGCGAGCGGGAAAAGCGGTGATGGCCAAGACCTTCGGTGAGCTCGATGCTCTCACCGACGATCTGCCGGTCACCCAGCTCGGGGTGGCGCTACCGGAGCCCGACGCGCCGTATCCCTCGACGGTGACCACCGGAAGCGGCCGCGAACCGATCCGCAGCCGTCTGGCGATCATGTCGGGCAGCGAGCTCAAGGGGCAGGCGGCCGTCGCCGATCAGCTCTCGGCCACCGCGATCATGGGCGGCGTGGAGATCGACCTGCGGGAGGTCGAGTTCACCGCACCGCATCTGACGATCGAGTGCGTCGCCATCATGGGCGGCATCGACATCACCGTGCCGCCGGATGTGGCCGTGGAGGTCGGCGGCGGCGCCATCATGGGCGGATTCAGCAACAAGGCGTCGGGGCCGGGTGCGCCGGGCGCACCCACCATCCACGTCACCGGCTTCGCACTGATGGGTGGGGTGGACGTGAAACGCAAAGAGCGCGGCGAGAAGCCGCGCAGGCCCTGGCAGTGCGGCGGGCACTGAGGCGAACGCTGCGTCAGCCCACCCGCCCGTAGATCATCCGGCTGATCGTCTGTGTGAGAGCGTCGAGGGCGTGCGCATCACGCGCGTCGTCGGGGTCGCCCTGTGCGAGTTCGGCGAGCCGCCCGTCACGCACGATGGCGACCAGGGTGGCGAGTTCGGCGGCGGCCGGCCCGTCCGGGGCGAGGTCGGCGGCGCGGTCGCGCTCGATCTTGGCGGCGAGCCTGGCCACGAAGCGTTCCCTCGCGCGGCCGAGGAATTCTTGTAGCGGCGGATAGTCGGACTGTCCCGATTGTGCCGCGCACGCGAGGATCGGACCGTTGTCGCGCCAGATCGCGGCGACCGCCGCCAGCTGGGCGCGCAGGCCGTCGAGGTCGGGGCCGTCGGAGTCGAACCACTCATGGGTGCTGGTGAATTCGTTCCAGGTCTGTTCCATCAGTGTGGCCAGGACGGCCTGCTTGGACGGGAAATAGAAATAGAAGCTCGTGCGGGAGATCCCGGCCGCCGAGGCGATCTCATCGATGGTGACCTGGCCGATCGGCCGGTGCGACAGCAGCCGCCGGGTGGCGGCGAGGATCTGCTCCTCGCGTCGGTCGCCCTTGGTCGGGGCGCCGCGCCGACGCCCCGCAGCCTCGGTCTTGGCGGAACTCATGGGTTCATCGTAGGGAACGGCACATAATCGACGTCACGTCGAACAGAATCGACACACTGTCGATTTCTGTTCTATGCTGGTCGGCATGTCTTCTTCGACCACCCGGCGTCCGGTGTCCCCGGCGCTCGTGATCGTCGCCGCTGCGGCGTCGGTCCTGTTGCTCTCGATGATCCAGACCCTCGCGGTGCCCGCACTGCCGCAGATCGGCGAGCAACTCGACGTCTCGCTGACGACGGTGGGCTGGGTGACCACCGCGACGATGCTCGCCGCGTCGGCGTTCACCCCGCTGTTGGGTCGCCTCGGAGACGTCTACGGTCACAAACGCGTGATCCTGGCCGCGCTGGCATTGACGCTCGCCGGCAGTCTCGTTGCCGCGCTTGCCGATTCGATCGACGTGCTCATCGTCGGACGAGTCCTGCAGGGTGCGAGCTTCGGCTTGTTCCCGCTGGCGATCAGCGTGCTGCGCGAAGAACTCCCGCGTGAGCGACTCACCGCCGCCATGGCAATCACCGCCTCGGCGCTCGGCGTGGGCAGCGGACTGGCCCTCGTGGCGACCGGGCTGCTCACCCGCGACGACGCCGACTATCGCCGGATCTTCTGGCTGTGTGTGGCGATGACCGTCGTGGTGATCGGTCTGATGCTCGCCGCCGTCCCGAACCGTGCCGGATCGGGTGGACGTGTCGATTACGCAGGTGCGCTGGTGCTGGCGATCGGACTGGTGTGTCTGCTGTTGCCGACCTCGCAGGGCCACGACTGGGGGTGGGGATCGGCGCGGGTGATCGGTCTCTACGTCGCCGCCGTCGTCGTCCTCGTCGGATTCTGGGTCCTGCAATCGCGCCGGGCGACGCCACTGGTGTCGGTGGATCTGCTCAAGCACCGCGCTGTGCTCGCGACCAACACCGCGTCACTGTGCGTCGGGTTCGCGATGTTCAGCGTGTTCCTCGGCGCCACCTACTTCGTGCAAACCCCGGAACTGTTGGCGGGCTACGGGTTCGGCGCCTCGGTCCTGCGGACCAGCGTCGTGTTCATGCTGCCCGCGGCGATCGTGTCCATCCTCGTCGGACCCATCGCCGGACTGCTCGTCGCCCGCCGCGGGCCGCGGGTGGTGCTGCTCGGCGCGGCCCTCGTGGGGGTCGTCGGCATGATGATGCTCACCGTGCTGCACGACAACACCGGAGAGATGATCGGCGGCCTGATCGTCGCGAATGTGGCTGTGGCAGCGGCATATGCGGCCATGCCGGCGCTGCTCGTCGCCAACGTGGAGCCACAGGAGACCGGGATCGCCAACTCCATCAACTCGATCATGCGGACCGTCGGCGGCGCGGTCGGCAGTGCCGTCATCATCACCGTGCTCGCCGCCGAGGTGGCGGTGCACTCGGTGCACGGTGTGTCGGTGGCGTTGCCCACCGAGAACGCCTACCGGGTGGCGTTTCTGCTGGGTGCCGGGGCGTTCGCGCTCGCCGCGGCGTTGGCGGCCTTCGCCATTCCGCGCGGCGGACACCCGATGAGCGCCCATCAGCGCGAGGAGGAGATCGCCGTCGGCGCCGCCGGAGAGTTCTCGACGGCATCGGTGTCACTCGACTGATCGGTGTCACTCGACTGATTGGGGCGAAACCCCGACGATCAGGCCAGGAGCCACGCGATGATCGCGATCGCCGGGATCGACGCGAGTGTGGTGATCAACGCCGTGTCGCGGGCGAGTACCTGACCTCGCCGGTATCGGGTGGCGTAGACCAGGACGTTCTGCGCGGTGGGCAGAGCGGCGATCACGGTCTGCGCGAACAGTTTGTGGCCCTGCTCGCCGAAGCCCCAGCGCGCGATCGCGTAGACGAGGACCGGCATCGCGATGGTCTTCAGCACGGTCGCGAGCACGATGTCGCGTCGCGGGCTCTGCCCCTTCTTGAACACCGTCACCCCGGTCAGCGACAGACCGAAGGCGAGAAGGGCTCCCGGCACCGAGGCATTGCCCAGCATCTTCAACGGTTCCAGGATCGCCTGTGGTGGGGTCCATCCGATCGCGGAGAGGACTACCCCGAGCACGCCGCCGATGACGATCGGGTTGGTCAGCGGCAACACGACCGCATCACGAAACGGGTGACCGGTCCCGCGTTCCAGCGCGGTCAGATCCAGTGCGGTCAACGCGATCGGCGAGTAGATGAGGATCTGGAACAGCAGCAGCGGCGCGATGAACGACGCGTCGTCGAGCACGAAGATCGCAATCGGCACACCGAGATTGACGCTGTTGACATACGACGACGACAGTGCGCCGATGACCAGATCGGGAGTCGGTCTGCGTAACAACACCTTTGCGACGACGAAGTACAGCAGCCCGATGATCAGCGCACTGCCGCCGGCGATGACCAGGGTCGAGGAGAACACTACCGACAGGTCGGTGGTCACCAGCGAATAGAACAGCAGCGCCGGGGTGGCGACGAAGAAGACCAGCCGGGAGAGCACCTCATGGGCATGGTCACCCAGCAGTCCGGTCCGGCCGAGCAGGAATCCGACGCCGACCATGATGAAGATCGCGGTGAAACCGGAGACGACGCCTGACACCCGGTCGAGTGTATTGCCGCGTCAGCGGTACCGATCGAACGGATGAGTCGCCGGCTTCGGTGTGCGGTGGTGGCCGACCGGTTCGCTATTCTGATCGGCATCACGCCTCCGGGCGGCCGATCAGGAAGGTCGAAGCATGTCCACACCGCAGGATGACCGCGGGCACTCACCGGACTCCGGCGCATCGCCGGATGACGAGACGACGATCCATCACCCCAAGATCGACTTCAGCAAGCCGACCACACCGTCCGACGACGCGTCGCAGTGGCAGTCGACCCAGCTGAACCCCACGCCCCCGACACCGTCGCAGGGTGCGGGGCTGCCGCCGTTGCAGCCGCCGGCGTCGTCGGCGTCGTCGACTCCGCCCGCCTACGGCGCACCGTCGTATCCGGCGTCCGGGACGCCCGGCTACGGTCAGCCCGGTCAGGCTGCGCCGGGCTACGGCCAGCCGGCCTACGGACAGCCCTCCTACGGGCAACCTGGCTATGGACAACCCGGTTACGGGCAGCAGCCGGGGTATGGGCAACCGGGATACGGGCAGCCCTACGTCGGTGTGCCGGCCAAGCGCACGAACCCGATGGCCATCGCGGCGCTCGTCGTGTCGCTCGTCGGCTGTGGGTGCCTGAGCTGGCTCGGGATCGTGTTCGGGGTCATCGCCCGAAACCAGATCAGGGACTCGCAAGGCACCGAGGAAGGCGAAGGATTGGCACTCGCCGGGATCATCATCGGTGCCGCGGCGCTCGTGATCTTCCTCGTCTACATCGTCATCAACATACTGATCGGCGGTTTCGCGGCGTTGTCGTCGAGTTCGTCGTGACGGCCGCTGGTCGGGGCTGACGGCGCGTTTTGGATCCGCGACCACCCGCCGGGTAGTCTGGTGGGGTTGCGTGTCGCGCCTAACTGCCGCGGACGCGCTGACCAGGAGCAATCATCCCCCGTACTCGGTGCGGATGAATGGCGAGACCACGTAGAGAAGGGCACGATCATGGCTGTACCGAAGCGCCGGATGTCGCGGGCGAACACCCGCAGCCGTCGTTCGCAGTGGAAGGCGGACAACCCCGCACTGCAAGAGGTCAAGGTGAACGGCGTCGCGCAGCGCATCCCGCGCCGCCTCGTCAAGGCCGCGCAGGCCGGCATCATCGATCTCGATCGCCGCTGAGCGAACCTTTGACCGGATAGCCGGTCCACAACGTACCGACCGCCCCGGGAGTTTCTCGGGGCGGTCGTCGTTGTGAGGGGCGGTCGCCGTGAGGAGTACCCGTGTTGCTGCAGATTCTCACCATTGCCGGCATCGCCGTGTTCGCCGCGTCGGGCGCGGTGCTCGGTGTGCGCAAGGACTTCGACCTCTGGGGCATCCTCACCGTCGCGATCCTCACCGGTGTCGGTGGCGGCATCCTGCGTGATCTGCTCCTCGGGGTCACCCCGCCCACGTCCCTGCAGACCTGGCCGCCGGTCGCGACGGCGGCCATCGCCGGTGTCGTCGTCTTCTTCTTCCATCCGGCCTTCACCGAATTGCGTCGCACGATCCTGGTGCTTGATGCTTTCGGTATGGGACTGTTCGCCACGACCGGTGCGAGCGTCGCCGTCGGCTTGCACGCGAGTGCGTTGGCCTCGGTGCTCGTCGGGATGCTGACCGCCATCGGTGGCGGTGTGATCCGCGATGTTCTGGTCAACGAGGTGCCGCTGCTGTTGCAGCCGGCCGATCTCTACGCGGTGCCCGCCCTCGTCGGTGCCGGTGTGTACGTCGCCGGGCACGCCATGTTCCCCTCGGCGCACGGGGTGTTGCTGGTGGCCGGGGCCGCGATGGCCACGACCCTGCGTCTGTGCGGACTCGCGTTCCGATGGCGCCTGCCCGTCGCCCCGCGTCGGACCACCGTGTGGCCGACCCCGCGACTACCGCGACGCCGGGCCGGGAAGCAGTCGGGCGAAGTCGATTCGTAGGCGGGCGCTCTTTCCGGTGGTCGAGGTGTGACGAGCCGCCAGGCGAGGAGCCTCGAGGCCTCTTGTGTCGGGGCTGGTTTCGGGTTCCGGCGTTTGTGTGCGGTGGTCTCGAGACGCTCCGGCTCGCTGCGCTCGCGCGGGGCTCCTCGACCATCGGGGGGAAGGGGCTCCTCGGTAGTCGGGAAAAGCGGTTGCTCGACCATCGGGGGGAATACAGTTTCCACCGAATCGGGCTGAAATCAGCGATTTTTGGGGTCGGTGGTTCGCTGTGGTGGAAGTTGTATTTGTAGGTGGGCGCCTTTTCCGGTGGTCGAGGTGTGACGGGCCGCTAGGCGAGGAGCCTCGAGACCGATTGTGTCGGGGCTGGTTTCGGGTTCCGGCGTTTGTGTGCGGTGGTCTCGAGACGCTCCGGCTCGCTGCGCTCGCGCGGGGCTCCTCGACCATCGGGGGGAAGGGGCTCCTCGGTAGTCGGGAAAAGCGGTTGCTCGACCATCGGGGGGAATACAGTTTCCACCGAATCGGGCTGAAATCAGCGATTTTTGGGGTCGGTGGTCCGCTGTGGTGGAAGTTATATGCGTAGGTGGGCGCCTTTTCCGGTGGTCGAGGTGTGACGGGCCGCCAGGCGAGGAGCCTCGAGACCGATTGTGTCGGGGCTGGTTTCGGGTTCCAGCGGATGTGTGCGGTGGTCTCGAGACGCTCCGGCTCGCTGCGCTCGCGCGGGGCTCCTCGACCATCGGGGGGAAGGGCTCCTCGACCCATCGGGGAAAGGGTTCCTCGACCATCGGGGAAACGGGCTCCTCGACAGTCGGGGGCTCCTCGACCAGCGGGGGCCTACTGTGCGATCAGCTTGTTGACGGTGCGGTTCAGGAAGTTCGGGATGAACTTGGCGGCGTTGTTGAGGAACAGCGTCTGGGTGCCGACGGAGTAGCTGGTGCGGTGCAGCAGGCGATCGATGCGATTCGGGTTCACCGACTCGTAGACCTTCTCGGCAACCTCCTCGGGCGTGATGCGTACCCCGAGGGTCTTGGTCGACTTGGCGTCGTTGTCGGCGAGGGCGGTCTTGGCCCACAGCGGCCAGATGCCGACGACGCGGATGTCCTCGTGCTCCCACTCGAGTTCGAGGGCTTCGGTGAGGCCGGCGACGTAGAACTTGGTGGCCGAATAGGTGGCGATGCCGGGCTGGCCGTAGATCGCCGACGCCGAGGCGATGTTGACCAGGTGCGCGCCCGGCGTCTTCCTCAGGTACGGGTAGGCGGCCTGCGCGCCGAGGGTCACGCCCAGCGCGTCGATGTCGATCTGCGCGCGGATCGCCTCGGGGGTGATCTCGTCGAGGCGTCCCGCGACGAGGATGCCCGCGTTGTTGTCGAGGACGTCGAGGGTGCCGCCGGTGTGTTCGGTGAATGCGGCGAGTGCGTCGGCCCACTGTTGTGGTTCGCGGACGTCGAGGATTCCGGTGATGAAGTCGGGGTGATTGGCGGCCACCTTGTCGAGTGCTTCCCGGTTCACGTCGTAGACGCCGACGGTCCACCCCTCGCGCTCGAACCGCTCGGCCGTCGCCAGCCCGATGCCCGACGCACCGCCGGTGATGAAGATGGAAGACATGTGCACTCCTCGGTGTGACCTGCGCAAACGTGGTACCACTCAGAACTTACTTGTGAGTATAGTAGCGAAGCTGTTTACCAGGTCACACGGGACTGCTATCTTGACAACAAGCGTTGATATGACATCAGCCGTTGTCATAGAAAGACCCGACCGAGACGGAGGCACCGCGACATGACCGCCGCAATGGACCGCACAGCTCCTCACACCCCCACTGACGACGACGGAGTCGTCGTCAGCATGCACGACCAGGGAACCGACGAGGTGTCGACGCGCCTGCTCGCGTCGGCGGCCCGGCTGTCGCGCAATGCGATGACCGAGATCGACTGGTCTCTGCCCATGGACCCGACGAAGTACGGCTGCAGCCCGGAATGGTCGTCGCTCTACGGCACCGCCTACTGGGACGAACTGACCGAGGAGCAGCGCATCTCGGTCACCCGCCACGAGTTCGCGTCGATCATGAACATCGGCATCTGGTTCGAGATGATCCTGCAGGAAATGGTCGTCCGCGATCAGTACCTCGGCGCCTACCACAGCCCCGAGTTCCAGTTCGCGCTCACCGAGATCGCCGACGAGTGCCGCCACTCGATCATGTTCGCCAAGGCGAGTGAGAAGATGGTCGGCACCTCCTACAAGCCCACCAAGTGGGTCGGTCGGCTCGGCAGGTTCTTCAAGGGCACCGCCAAGAACGAGGTCGCCTACGCCGGCATCCTCGTCGCCGAAGAGGTCCTCGACGTCTTCCAGCGCGGCTGCATGCGCGACGAGCGGGTGCTCCCGTTCATCCGTACCGTCAACGAGATCCACGTTCTCGAGGAATCGCGGCACATGAAGTTCGCGCGCGAAGAGGTGCGTGAGTCGATGCAGGGCATCAGCTGGGCCCGCCGCCAGTTCAGTGCGCTGTACGTGTCGGTGGCCGCGTACATGATCGTGTCGAGCCTGGTCCAGCGCAAGGCATTCGAGGACGCCGGACTCGACGCCGACCGTGCCGTGGAGGAGATGAACCACAACTCGCACTTCCAGTCGATGATCCGCAGCAGCTGCGCGCATCTGATGGAGTTCCTCGACGAGGTGGGCCTGCTGACCCGCCCGGCGATGCACTACTATCGGAAAGTGCACATGCTCTGATGTTTGTCATCACCCAATCCTGTTGCAGCGACGCAGCATGCGTGTCGGTCTGTCCGGTCAACTGCATCCACCCGACTCCTGAGGAGCGGGGCTTCGGGACCTCCGACATCCTGCACATCGACCCGCAGGCCTGCATCGACTGTGGTGCTTGCGCCGACGCCTGCCCGGTGGACGCGATTTTCCCCGCCGACAAGCTCGGCACCCGCGACAAGGTCTTCGTCGAGATCAACGCCGACTACTACAAGAACAACCCCGACGTGACCTCGGGGTGGTCGGACGTGGTCTACCCGGAGATCCCGAAACTTCCTGCGGGACTGCGCGTTGCGTTGGTCGGCACCGGACCGTCGGGTGGTTACGCCCTGCGGACCCTGCTCGACCGCACCGAGGCACAGGTGACCGTCATCGACAAGCTGCCCACCCCCGGCGGTCTCGTGCGTGCCGGCGTGGCCCCCGACCATCCGGGTACCAAGGGTGTGTTGCGCGGCTTTGACCTGCTCTACCGCGATCCCCGCGTCACCATGGCCACCAACGTCGAGGTGGGGGAGGCGCCGGGGCAGATCACCCCCGCCGAACTCGCGGACCATTTCGACGCCGTGTTCTATGCCGTCGGCGCGAGTGAGTCACGGCGCCT
Organism: Gordonia sp. i37; assembly: GCF_002043085.1. Classification (NCBI taxonomy): domain Bacteria; kingdom Bacillati; phylum Actinomycetota; class Actinomycetes; order Mycobacteriales; family Gordoniaceae; genus Gordonia; species Gordonia sp. i37. The sequence continues at coordinate 10,508 of NZ_MVPX01000503.1, forward strand.
GGGGATTCCGGGTGAGGAGCTTGCCGGCTCGACGTCGGCGACCGAACTCGTTGCGTGGTACAACGCGGTGCCCGGCGCTGACGCCGCACCCCCGATCCGTCGCGATCACACCGCGACCGGCCGGGCCGTCATCGTCGGCACCGGCAACGTCGCTCTCGACGTCGCCCGTATCCTCATCTCGCCGCCGGAGTTGTTGGCCACCACCGACATCGCCGACCGTGCGCTGCGCATCCTCGAGGAGCAGAACGTCCACGAGGTCGTCGTGCTCGGCCGTCGTGATCAGGCGTCGGCGGCCTACACCTCGGCCGAATACCGTGCGTTGTCGACGATTCCGGGTGTGGAGGTCGTCGTCCACGACGATCCCGACGCCGAATTGCCGGACTTCACCGGTCCCGCCGACCCGCAGCACCGTCGCATCGTGTTCCTCTTCCACTCCGCCCCGGAGCGCATCCTCGGCCAGACGCAGGTCGAGGCCGTCGACGTCCGAACCGGATCGCACACCCGTCGCATCGCTGCCGATCTCGCGGTGCGCTCCATCGGGTATCGGTCGGTGCCGATCGCTGGACTGCCCTTCGACGACGCGCGTGGCGTGTTCCCCAACGACGAGGGCCGGATGCTCGATGAGCACGGGCAGGTCATCCCGGGCGTCTACGTCCTCGGGTGGGCCAAGCGCGGCCCGAGTGGCGGCATCGGCGCCAACAAGACGTGCGCGCAACGCACCGTGGAGGACTTCATCGACGACGCCGTCGCGGGTATCCTGCCCCGATCCGGGCGTGCGGCCGAGGAGTTCGGAGCGTTGTTGCGCAAGCGAACCCGCCACGTCATCGGCTACCGCGGCATGCGCGCCATCGACCGCATCGAACGGCGTCGCGGCGAGGAGCAGGGCCGCCCGCGTGTGAAGTTCACCCGCATCCCCGACATGGTCGGCGCTGCGGGATGGCGCAAACGATGACCGTGGGCCCGGGCCGTCGTCCATCGGCCCGGGCCAACATCGCAACCCCGGGGTGCGTCGCACCCCGGCGTCGGTGCCACGTGAGCGCCTGACAACGCCCTCGTAACACGGCAGCAAGTCGTATTTCACGCGGCGTCGGGATAGTGGCCCCATGGCCAGTACCCCGCACTTCCTTCAGGGCGTCTTCGCGTTCACCGGCTCCGGGCTCGCCAAGCCCGCGCCGATCGATCCGGGGCTGTCGTATGTGGTGCCCTCCGGACTGACCGCGCAGCCGTTGTACTTTCGCGGCGGCAACAGCTCCGGCGAACTGATTTCGGTGACCCTCATGCGTGACGGCTCGCCGATGCGGATCTTCCCGATGGGCGCACGGGGTGCGGTCAACGTGCCGCTGCGGGTGGTGCAGGACGTCGACCCGGATTCAACCCTCGAACTGCTGCTCGCCGCACCCGAGGGGTGCATGGGCGAGGTCGTCATCGACTTCGGCATGGTGCTCATCTGATGGCGGACCAGGTGCCGGGGGATGAGGGTGCGGTCGCGACGCGTCGCCTCGTCGTTGTCGGCAACGGCATGGCCGGTGCCCGGACGGTCGAGGAGATCCTGGCACGCGGCGGCGGTGAGCAGTTCTCGCTCACCATGATCGGCGACGAGCCGTACGGCAACTACAACCGGATCATGCTGTCGCACGTGCTCGCCGGGGAGAGCACCGTCGATGACGAAGACCTCATGCTGAACCCGATGTCGTGGTACGCCGACAACGGCGTCATCCTGCACGCCGGCGACCGCGCGGTCGCGGTGGATCGCTTCGCCAAGACCGTCACCTGCGAGAGCGGCACGGTCATCGGCTTCGACGTACTGATCATCGCGACCGGATCGCACACCTTCTTCCCGAACATGGACGGACTCCGCGAACCCGACGGCCGGTTGGCGCGAGGGGTTTTCGGATTCCGCACGATCGCCGACACCAACGGCATGCTGCAGATGGCCACCTCGCGTGATCACCTGCGCGCGGTGGTCATCGGTGGTGGGCTCCTCGGGCTCGAAGCCGCCCACGGCCTGAGCGCCCAGGGCGTCGCGGTGGACGTGGTGCATTCACCCGGACACCTGATGAACCAGCAACTCGACGAACGCGGCGGAAAAGTCCTGCGCAACACCATCGAAGCACTTGGGGTGGGCGTGCACACCGGCAAACGCACCACCGCAGTTCTGCGCACCGACACCGGAACCGTTGCGGGCGTGCAGTTCACCGATGGTGACACCCTGCCCGCCGACATGATCGTGGTGACCGCGGGCATCCGCGCCAACGTCGAACTGGCGCGCGGCGCCGGGCTGGTCGTCGAACGCGGCATCGTCGTCGACGACCAGATGCGGTGTGAGGACGAGGCATTCATCTACGCCGTCGGTGAGTGCGCACAGCACCGCAGCGAGGTGTACGGGCTGGTCGCGCCGCTGTGGGAACAGGCGGCGGTGCTCGCCGATGTACTCACCGGCGCCGATCCGCATGCGGAGTATCACGGTTCGCGTCTGACCACCAAGCTGAAGGTGGCGGGCGTGGACGTCGCGGCGATGGGTGTCAAGGGCCCGGAACGCGAGGACGACGAGTTCGTCCAGTTCTACGAACCGCGCAACGGCATCTACAAGTCGGTGGTGGTGCGCGACAACAAACTCATCGGCGCGATGCTCCTCGGCGACGTCTCCAAGGTCGGCTTCCTCACCCAGGCCTTCGACGAGAAGGTACCGCTACCCGCCGAACGCATCTCGATGCTGTTCGACATGGGAACACCCAGTGCGGCAACCGGTGCCGCGGAGCTGTCCGACGACGCGCAGGTGTGCAACTGCAACGGCGTCACCAAGGGCGACCTGGTGGCGTGCGTCCGCGGCGGCGCCACCAGTGTCGCCGAGGTGTGTGCGGCCACCCGCGCGGGTAAGGGCTGTGGCTCGTGCAAGGGGCTCGTCGCCGACGTCGTCGAGGTCGCGGCCGGTGACGCATTGACCTCCGATGCCTCCGCCGACTGGTACGTCCCGTGCATCCCGTTGGCGAAACCCGAACTGATCGAGGCGATCCGGCGCCAGGATCTGCGGTCGGTCACCGCGGTGTTCGCCGCGCTCGCACCCGACGGGGAGGATGCGACGGCGAAGATGCCGTTGGCGTCGTTGCTGCGGGTGGTGTGGGGAGCCGACTGGCAGCGTGAACCGGGCGCGCTGTTCGTCAACGACAGGGTGCACGCGAACATCCAACGCGACGGAACGTTCTCGGTGGTTCCGCAGATGAAGGGCGGGGTCACCTCGCCGCAACAGCTGCGCCGGATCGCCGATGTCGCAGAGAAATACGACATCCCGATGATCAAGGCGACCGGCGGTCAACGGCTGGATCTGCTCGGCGTCACCAAGGAAGACCTCCCCAAGGTGTGGGCCGATCTCGGCATGCCGTCGGGCTATGCCTACGGCAAGAGCTTCCGGACGGTGAAAACCTGTGTGGGCACCGACTACTGCCGGTTCGGTCTCGGCGACTCGACGGCGTTGGGGATCGCCATCGAATCGCGCTATCAGGGACTGGAATCGCCGGCCAAGCTCAAACTCGCGGTCACCGGATGCCCCCGCAACTGTGCGGAGGCACTGTGCAAGGACTTCGGGGTGGTGGCCATCGGCAACGGACTCTGGGAGATCTACGTCGGCGGCGCGGCCGGCGCGCACATTCGCAAGGGTGATCTGCTGGCCACCGCCGACTCCCCGGAGGAGGTGATCCGACTGTGCGGCATCTTCATCCAGTACTACCGGGAGAACGCCAAGTGGCTCGAACGCACCTATGCGTGGGTGCCGCGGATCGGGATCGACGAACTGCGCGCGATCCTCGTCGACGATCGTGACGACCTCGTCGCGGGTTTGCAGGAACGTATCGACGAGGCCGTCGCCGGCTACGTCGACCCGTGGCTCCACCCC
>NZ_MVPX01000504.1:0-11808 GCF_002043085.1 Gordonia sp. i37
CTCCGAGCCCGTCAGTCCCGAGTCCGTCAGCTCCGAGTCCGTCACCGCAGAACCGGTGGAGATCGGCGAGATGGCCGACCTCGCACTCGGGGAAGGTCGCGCATATGTGCTCGGCGACAAGCAGATAGCGGTGTTCCGGATGACCGACGGCACGCTGCGCGCCATCTCTGCGGTCTGCCCGCACAAGGGCGGCCCGCTCGCCGACGGACAGTTCGACCTCGGCACCATCGTCTGCCCGCTCCACCAGTACGCGTTCGGCTTCGCCGACGGTGGATGCGCCACAGCGGGGATCGGTACGATCGAGGTCTACCGTGCCGAGGATCGTGACGGACGCATCGTGGTGTGGGCGTAACGGCGACTCGCCGGCCCGCGTCAGCCTTTCGCCACGTCCTGCGCAGCCACCTCGGGCATGGCCTCCTCCTCGGCAAGCAACTCCACCTGTCCGGACATGGCGTCGATGTCCTCGAGCGCGGGCACCGGACGGCCGTCGAGGACGAGTCGCATCCGTTCCTTGTCCAGTTGGCCTTCCCAATTGGCGACGACGAAGGTGGCCACGCAGTTGCCGAGCAGATTCACCGACACGCGCATCGAATCCATGATGCGGTCGGCACCGAGCAGAAGGGCCACCGCCGCGACGGGAATGCTGCCGTGGCCGATGGCGGTCACCGTCGCTGACAGAGCGAGAAACGACGACCCCGGCACCCCGGCCATGCCCTTGGAGGTCAGCATGAGGACGAGGACGGCCGTCAGTTGTTCGCCGAGGCTGAGATTCACACCGAGTGCTTGCGCGAGGAACAGCACGCAGATCGACAGGTAGAGGGTGGCTCCGTCGAGGTTGAACGAGTAGCCGGTGGGCACCACGAGTCCGGTGGTGGTCCGCGAACATCCGGCGTAGGTCAGTTTGGTCATGATGCGCGGCAACACGACCTCGGTGGAGGCGGTGCCGAGCGCGATGAACAGTTCATCCTTGATGTAGCGCAGGAACTTCCAGAGATTCACCCCCGCAAAGACGCGAACGACCGCAGCCAGCACGAAGATGAACAGCACCGCGGCGAGGTAGCAGCACGCGATGAGCTTTCCGTAGCTCGCCAGTGACGACAGTCCGTATTGGCCGACGATATAGGCCATCGCGCCGAAGGCGCCGACCGGCGCGAGTTTCATGATCCAGCCGATGATCAGGAAGAAGACGTGGCTGGACTGGTCCACGAACGAGACGACGACGGGGACCTTGGAACCCAGTTTCGCCAGGGCCAGTCCGAACAACACGGCGAAGAACAACACCTGCAGGAGCTCGTTCTCCGCGAACGCCGAGATCACCGACGTGGGAATGATGTTCATGAGGAACTCGACGGTGTGCGGCAGCTCGCCGTTGCCGGTTGACTTCGCGACCGCGTCGGCGCCGGTGGCCAGGGTTTGCGGGTCGATGCTGAATCCGCTGCCGGGCTTGACGATGTTGCCCACCGCCAGGCCGAAGATCAACGCGAAGGTGGTGACCACCTCGAAGTAGATGAGTGCCTTGACACCGATGCGGCCCACCGACTTCAGGTCACCGACGTGAGCGATCCCGAGCACGACGGTGCAGAAGATGATGGGCGCGATGAGCATCTTGATGAGCTTGATGAAGCCATCTGCCAGGGGTTTGAGCGCCGACCCGGCATCGGGCCACAGTGCTCCGAGGACGATACCGGCGATGATCGCCACGATCAGCCAGGTGAACAGCGAGGTATACCAGGAGCCCCGGGTTGTGCGGGCGGGTCCCTCCGACGGCACGGTGATGTCTGTGGTCATCCGGCGAGTTTGGCAACGAGCCAATTCTCTATAGTTAAACGGCCATTACGGTGGGGTGAATTCACCTCTGTGCACGATCCACGGGATGCCGGCCCGTGGTCTCCGCTCGGTCAGTACACGTCGCGCACATACCGCTTGTCGGCGGCGAGCGCCTTGACGTACTGCTCGGCGCTCTTCTCCGACAGCTTTCCGTACTGGGCGACAACACCTTTCAGCGTTGCGTCGACGTCGCGGGCCATTCGGCTCGCGTCACCGCACACATAGATGTGAGCACCGTCGTGCAGCCATCGGTAGAGCTCGTCGCCGTGTTCGGCGATGCGGTCCTGCACGTAGATCTTGCGGTCCTGATCGCGGGAGAAGGCGACGTCGAGGCGGGTCAGCAGGCCGTCGGAGAGCATGTCGGTGAGCTCGTCGCGATAGTAGAAGTCGGTGGCGCTGTGTTGTTCTCCGAAGAACAACCAGTTGCGCCCACCGTGCCCGAGTGCACGCCGCTCGTGTAGGAATGCGCGAAATGGTGCGATCCCGGTGCCGGGTCCGATCATGATCATCGGGGTGTCGGGGTCGGCGGGCGGGCGAAAGTGGTTGGTGGGCGTCACGAAGACGCCCACCTCGGCGCTCTCGGCGTGGTCGGCGAGGAAGGTCGAACACACGCCCTGCCGTGGGATGCCGTGCACGTTGTAGCGCACCGCCGACACTGTCAGGTGGACTTCGCCCGGTGCGGTCAGGGGTGAGGACGAGATCGAGTACGAGCGTGGTGCAAGGGGTTTGATGTGGTCGACCCATTCCTGCGGGTCGGCGTCGACGCGGGTTGTCGCCAGCACGTCGACCGATTGTCGTCCCCACGACCATGCACCGAACTCCTCCTTGTTGCCAGGTGCTGCGAGTGTGGACAATGCCTGATCGCCGCTGCGTTCGGCCATGAACCGGACGAGATCGGGTGTGAGGCGCGCGATCTCGAGGTGGTCACGAAGCGCCGTGTCGAGGGTGGTGGTACCACCTGGTCCCGACGGGCCTTCGGGGATCTCGACCCTGGCCTGCGGGTCGAGGCGGGGGTGATGTAGCCACTCGTCGACCAGGCTCTCGCTGTTGCGTGGGTAGACGCCGAGCGCGTCGCCGGCCCGATAATCCAGGGTGCCCGGCGGAAGGTGGAAGGCGAAGTTGCGCACATCCTTCGCCGAGCCGGAGGTGTTCAATCGTCTGTTGTGGATCAGGCTGGTACGCAATGGCTTCTTGCGTGAATACCCGGGCGAACTGACCTGCGCGGAGGGTTCGCGAACCTCGACGCGTGCGGCGGTGACGTCGGTGGGCGTCGGGGCCTCGGGAGTGAGACGGGTGAGAACGCGCTCGAGCCACACCCCGGCGGGCTCCTCGAAGTCCGGCTCGCAGTCCACCCGGTCGGTCAGGCGCGTCGCCCCGAGCTCGGCGAGCCTTTCGTCGAGTCTGCGTCCGTGGCCGCAGAAGTCGTCATAGCTGGAATCGCCGAAAGCCAGTACCGAATAGGCCAATTCGTCGAGTGCGGGCGCGTCGTCGGCGTTCAGTCGCTCCCAGAAGCCGGTGCCGTTGTCCGGTGCTTCACCGTCGCCGGTGGTCGCCGTGACGAACAGTGCGGTGCCGGACAAGGTACTCGGATCGCACTCGTCCATCGCGGTGGCCGTCACCGGATGTCCGCCCTCGCGTAGACGTGCGGCCACGGCCTCGGCGAAGTCTTCGGCGTTGCCCATTTGCGACGCCCACAGGACGCTGATCGCTGCGCGTGACGGCGCCGGCGCCTCGACGGATCTCGCATCGGCATCCGGGTTGGCGCGGGCCGAGCGTGAGAACATCCCGGCCAGTACTCCGTTGACAAAGGCCGTGGTGTCCGCCGTGAGCGGCGCGCTCGCGGGCAGGGTCGGCACCGCGTCGTGGGGCGGTGCCGCGCGGAGTCCGGCCACGAGACCGGCGAGATAGGTCCGTTCGGACTCGGTGAAAGACGGAGTGGTGATCGCGGAAACTCCGAGGGCCGCCGCGAGCGAGTCCACAAGCGCGGTCGGCGCGGTGGCGAGCGCCGTCGCCGGGATAGCAGGCGCGGTCGGCGCGGTGGCGGGCGCTGTCGCCGGGACCGAAGGCGCTGTCGACGGCGGTTCGGCGGCACCGACTCTGGTGAGGGCGACGGCGCACACCTTGAACTCCGGTTGCTGGGAGGCGGGGTCGATGGCATCGGAGGTGACCGCGTTGATCGCGAGGTGCTCACCCCAGAGGTCATTCCAGTGAAAGGGGACGAAGACGCTGCCCGGGCGGACGCGGTCGGACACCTGCGCGGGCAGTACCGCACGCCCGCGTCGGGAGGCCACCTCGACACGGTCGGTGTCGGAAATCGCCAGCCGGGCAGCATCATCGGGGTGGATCTCGACGAACGGTCCGGGCGCGAGCTTGTTCAGCTTGGCGACCCGCCCGGTCTTGGTCAGCGTGTGCCACTGGTGTGGGAGGCGTCCGGTGTTGAGCAAAATCGGGTAGTCGTCGTCGGGCATCTCCGCCGGATCGACGTGCGGCCGCGCGAAGAATTGTGCGCGACGCGTCGGTGTGGCAAAGGCCAACCGCGGGCGGGTGCCGTCGTCGAACTGGTGCAGCGTCTGGCTGTGACCGTCGTTGAGGTAGCGGACGGGGTGTCGCCCGTCGGTGTCGGTGTCCTCCGGCGGGCACGGCCATTGGATGGGGGAGCGGCGCAGCCGCTCGTAGGTGACACCCCGGAGGTCGTAGCCGGTGCGCGGGTTGTGAAAACGGCGGATCTCGTCGAAGATCTCCTCGGCGCTGTCGTAGGTGAAGGCATCGGAATATCCCATGGCGCAAGCGATCCGGGCGATGATCTGCCAGTCCGGTAGCGCCTGACCGGGTGCCGGCATGGCCGGGGAGAACAGGGTGATGTTGCGTTCGGAGTTGACCATGGTGCCGGTGGATTCGCTCCACAGGGCGGCGGGCAGGACGACGTCGGCGTAGGCGTTGGTCTCGGTGGCGGTGAAGGCGTCCTGGGTGACGACGAGCTCGGCGCGGCGGAGCCCGTCGATGACGGTGCTCCGATTGGCCACCGAGGCAACGGGATTGGTGCAGATGATCCAGCACGCCTTGATCTGCCCGTCGGCCATGCGGGAGAACATGTCGATGGTGCCGCCGCCGACGTCGGTGCGCAGGGTTCCGGCGGGCAGGTGCCATTGCTCTTCGACGAATGCGCGGTCCTCGTCGGAGGTGACGGCCCGCTGACCGGGCAATCCTGGTCCCATGTAACCCATCTCGCGGCCACCCATGGCGTTGGGCTGACCGGTCAGCGAGAACGGCCCGCTGCCGAGTCGGCAGATCGCGCCGGTGGCGAGGTGAAGATTGATCAGCGCGTTGGTGTTCCACGTTCCGTGCGTCGACTGGTTGAGACCCATCGTCCAGCAACTCATCCAGTTGCCGGCAGTGCCGATCAACGCCGCCGCGGCCCGCAGGTCCTTCTCGTCGATCCCGCAGATCTCGGCCACTCGCTCCGGTGGGTACTGCTCGGCGAAGGACGGCATCTGCTCGAAGCCATCGGTGAACTCGGCGATGAACTCCTCGTCGAGATGGCCGCCGACGATCAGCAGATGAAGGATTCCGTTGAGCAGTGCGAGGTCGGTGCCGGAGCGGACGGGTAGGTACAGGTCGGCTTTGTCGGCGGTGGCGGTGCGTCGCGGGTCGGCGACGATGAGGGTGGCGCCGGCCTTGACGCGGTCCATCATCCGCAGGAACAGGATCGGGTGGCAGTCGGCCATGTTCGCGCCGATGACGAAGAAGACGTCGGCGTTGTCGAAATCCTGGTAGGAGCCCGGTGGGCCGTCGGCGCCGAGTGACTGCTTGTAGCCGGTGCCGGCGCTGGCCATGCAGAGGCGCGAGTTGGACTCGATCTGGTTGGTGCCGATGAAGCCCTTGGCGAGCTTGTTGCTGAGGTACTGCGCCTCCATCGACATCTGACCGGACACGTACAGGGCCACCGCGTCGGGGCCGTGCTCGTCGATGATGGCGCGCAGCCGGCCGGCGGTGTCGAGGAGAACGTCGTCGAGGTCGGCGGGGTGCGGCTCGGCGTCGCGGGAAGAGCGCACCAGCGGGGCGGTCAGCCGGCCGTCGGAGTTCAGCATGTCGGCGGTGGTGGAGCCCTTGGTGCACAGCCGACCGAAGTTCGTCGGGTGATCCTTGCGCCCGGTGCTCTTGAGGACCCGCATCGGCTCGTCCGATTCGCCGGACACTGTCAGATCGAGCCCGCAGCCCACCCCGCAATAGGCGCACAGCGTTGCGGTGGTCGACGGCGAAGTACTCGGCGGGCTCACCGTCCCAGCGTCGGTACCGCGTGTTTCGCGACCTGAATGCCGCGGTTACACCGCAATCAACTTGGCCTCACACGGGTGGTCGGTAGATGTGCGGCCATCGTCACTCGAGCGGACCGCACCGCGGCGCTGGCATCTGCGCAGCCCCGCACCACGGGTCCCACGCTCGGTGCGAAAGTTCGCACGACCTGCGCGTTGCTCAGACACCTCTCAGTAGTTGTGGATAAAACTAGTACCCATGCGAATACTCGTGGTCGACGACGATCGGGCCGTGCGTGAGTCGTTGCGCCGATCGCTCACCTTCAACGGCTACACCGTCGACACCGCAGGTGACGGCATCGAAGCGTTGGAGAAGGTGGTTGCCGAGCGACCCGACGTCGCCATCCTCGATGTGATGATGCCGCGCCTCGACGGCCTGGAGGTATGCCGGCGATTGCGTTCCACCGGTGATGACCTGCCGATTCTGGTGCTCACCGCACGCGATTCGGTGTCCGAGCGGGTGGCCGGCCTCGACGCCGGAGCCGACGACTACCTGCCCAAGCCGTTCGCGATGGAGGAACTCCTCGCGCGTCTGCGTGCCCTGCTGCGTCGCGCGGCCCCCGAGGACGGCGCCGACTCGGAGACCCTGACGTTCGCGGATCTCTCACTCGACCCGGTGACCCGCGACGTCTACCGCGGCGAACGCCAGATCAGTCTGACGCGCACCGAGTTCGCGCTGCTGGAAATGCTGATGGCCAATCCGCGGCGGGTGCTCTCGCGCAGCCGGATCCTCGAAGAGGTGTGGGGCTACGACTTCCCGACCTCCGGTAATGCCCTCGAGGTCTACGTCGGCTACCTGCGGCGCAAGACCGAGGCCGACGGGGAGACCCGCCTGATCCACACCGTGCGCGGCGTCGGATACGTGCTTCGGGAGACGCCGCCGTAGTGGCCAACCCCGGACATTCCCCGGTGGGCGCCGAGACGGATTCCGCATCGCCGTCGCCCTTCACCGAGGGACACACCACGTCGGACACACCGACGTCACCCCTGGATGCGTCGACTCCGCACGTGACGACTCCGCACGCGTCGGCGATGAACCCCGGCAGCTCGATGCCCCTGCGGATTCGTCGGGGCGCCGCGCGTCGGTGGTTCCGCCTGCGCAAACACGGCGAGCGCGAGATGCGCGCGCCGATGCCGTTGACGCGCTCGGTCTCCCTGCGAGTGCGCGTGACACTGCTCTCGGCGACGGTGGTGCTGCTCGCGGTGAGTCTGATGGCTGCGGCCGCCTACTTCGTCGTCTACCGCGCGATGTACAACGAGATCGACACCGGGCTGGAGAGTCGTGCCGACGGGATGACGTTGCTGGCCAAGAACGGCACGATCAACCAGCGTCCGGCGGCGCTGCTGACCGGAACCGTGTTCTCCACCAGCATCTCCATCGGTCTCGTCCGCCCGGACGGCGTCGCGCTGACCGTCGGTGAGGTGCCGTTCGGTGATGCCGAGCGGTCGGTGGCGATGTCGCCGACGCGGCCGGGCAACAACGCGCAGAGCCTGCGGACCATCAACAACCAGCGGGTGCTCGCGCGCAAACTCGACGACGGCAGCACGCTGATCCTGGCGCAGTCATTGCTGCATACCGATCGCACCCTCAAACGGCTGGCCTGGGTGCTCTTCGTGGTCGGCTGCGGAGGGGTGGCTCTCGCGGCGCTGGCCGGCATGACCGTGGCCCGAGCGGGGTTGAGACCCGTTGCCAGACTCACACGGGCCACCGAACGGGTGGCCCGCACCCAGGACCTCACGTCGATCCCGGTCACCGGCAACGACGAGCTGGCACGGTTGACCGAGAGCTTCAACACGATGCTGCGTGCGCTCGCCGAATCCCGGGACCAGCAGGCGAGATTGGTCGCCGACGCCGGACACGAGTTACGTACGCCGTTGACGTCGCTGCGGACCAACCTCGAACTGCTGATCGCCTCGAGTGAACCCGGGGCACCGCCCGTGCCCGCTGCCGACATGGTGGAGCTGCGCTCGGATGTGATGGCCCAGATCGGCGAATTGTCGACGCTCGTGGGCGATCTCGTCGACCTCGCCCGCGAGGATGCGCCCGAGGTGGTGCACGAGGAGATCGACCTCGGCGAGGTGGTCTCCGGAGCGCTCGAGCGGGTGCGTCGTCGCCGATCGGATGTGGAATTCACCACGACGCTGATGCCGTGGTTCGTCTTCGGCGATCAGCACGGCCTCGCCCGCGCGGTACTCAACGTGCTCGACAATGCCGCCAAGTGGTCGCCGCGCGGACGCACGGTGGAGGTCACGCTCACCCAGCTGACCCCCACCACCGCCGAACTGTCCGTCGCCGACGCGGGCCCCGGCATTCCGGAGGAGGACCGGGCGCTGGTGTTCGAGCGCTTCTACCGCGCCACTCAGTCGCGGTCGATGCCCGGGTCGGGACTCGGGCTGGCGATCGTGCGTCAGGTGGTGGTCCGCATGGGTGGCACGGTACGTGCCGAACAGTCACACCTCGGCGGAGCAGTCATCCGAATGACATTGCCGGGGCATCCGGCGCCGATGGAACCAACGCCGCAGGTGGTTCGTCAGTAGAGAGATGACTCGACAGCGATGCCCAGGACGGTGTTCGCGCGCAGGCCAGGTACTTGATCGCCTAGGGTTGTCTGCGCCACGACAACGGTGACGGACACCCGCGGTGACAACCACGGCGAGCGACACAGGACCGGTGCCGACGACAGGACTGGCGGACATGCGCCCGCCGGCAGGGATTCTCGACGAAAGATGTGGGGACGACGATGACGGGTGGAGGTTCGCACCGCGGGCCGTACGGTGATGACGCGCAGAACCCCGGTGACGCGCCGAACTCCGGTGAGTCCGGGTGGACGGGAGCCTATGGCCGTCCGGGCCAGGAGTCGGGTGCGCCCGGATATTCGCCCGGTCCCTCGACCGGCCCGATCCCCACTTATGGTTCACCCCAATACGGCTCTCCCCAGTACGGGTCACCCCACTACGGCTCGTCGGGCTCGGCGCCGTGGGAACGGACCTCCACCTACGGCGACAGCTCCGGATCGAACCCGGAATCGCAGTCGCAGACACCGGGTTTCGGTGAGGGCGGTACTGCGCCCACGCAGTCCTTCGGAGCCGGAACCCACGGCGGTGCGGAGCCGTACGGTGCATACGGTGCAGGACCGGGTCCGATCGGGCCGTCGGGACCGCCGCCGGGAACCGGTTTCGGTGATCCGCAACCACTACCGGAGCCGCAGGGCCCAAAGAAGAAGTCCCGTGGCGGATTGATCGCGGCGCTCGTCGCCGGTGCCCTGGTGATCGGCCTGGTGGCCGGCGGCGTCGGCGGATTCGTCGGCTCCCAGCTCAACGACGACTCGACGTCGACGGCGGCCAACAACCAACCGCTCGGCGGCGATCCCAGCGCGCGTGACAGCGGCTCGGTGCCGGCGCCGGAGGGCTCGGTCCAGCAGGTGGCTGCGCAGACCCTGCCGTCGGTGGTGTCGATCGACGTCACCACGGGCACCGAGCAGGGTGAGGGTTCGGGCGTCGTGCTCAGCGCCGACGGCGTCATCATGACCAACAACCACGTGGTGAGCGGCAGCAATGGCCGCCCCGCCACCGACGTCGTCGTGAACTTCCAGGACGGCTCGCGTTCCGCGGCCCGCGTGCTGGGCGCCGATCCCATCTCCGATATCGCCGTCATCAAGGTCGACAAGTCCGGTCTGACCCCGATCAAGGTCGGGACTTCCGACAATCTCGCGGTGGGCCAGGACGTCATCGCCATCGGAGCGCCGCTGGGCCTGCAGGGCACGGTCACCACCGGCATCATCTCCGCGTTGAACCGCCCGGTCTCCACACAACGCGAGGGTGACACCACCTCGGTGATCGACGCGATCCAGACCGACGCGGCGATCAATCCCGGCAATTCCGGTGGCGCGCTGGTCAACGCGCGTGGTGCACTGATCGGTGTGAACACCGCGATCGCCACCCTCGGCGGCGGCAGCGGCGGCGAGGAACAGCAGAGCGGCAGCATCGGACTCGGCTTCGCGATCCCGATCGACCAGGCGATTCGAGTGGCCAACGAGCTGCGCGATACCGGCAAGGCGACCCACGCCGGTCTCGGGGTGTCGGTGCGGCCGAGCACCGATCCGAACTCTCCCGGAGCCCTGATCGCCGACGTGCAGGCCGGTGGCCCGGCCGCCGCGGCCGGAATTCCCAAGGGTGCGATCGTCACCAAGATCGACGACCGCAACATCGCCACCGGTGACGCCCTCGTGGCGGCGGTGCGCTCACACAACCCCGGTGATCGAGTCCAGGTCACCTACACCGCAGGCGGACAAACGAAGACGGTGACGGTGCAATTGGCGACCCTGCAGTCGAACTGATCGAACAGGTGGTTCGTTCGGCTTCACTGCGACGAATCATCGTGCAGGGCCGACGACGACCATGCCGCATCACCACGAGCACGCCGTAGGCGCGCTGAACGCAGAGAGGACAGTGGCCATGATGACCAGCGACTCCGATTTTCAGGTGGCTGAGCTCCCGATGACCGAAGGTACCGAGGTGGATCCGGCCGACGTGGTGGCCGCTGATGCCGCTGCGCGCGCATTCGCAGCCCGTCAGGGCGGTTCGGCACGCGAGTCCGCGGGCGACGAGGTGGGTCGAGCGTTGGTCGTCGTGGTCGACGACAGGGTGGCCCACGGCGACGTCGACAGCCCACTCGGTCCGCTGGTGGGCGAGTTGCTGGAGGAAGCCGGATTCCACGTCGACGCGACGATTCTCGTCCCCGGCGACGAGGTGGAGATCCGGAACGCCCTGAACACCGCGGTGATCGGCGGGGTCGATCTGGTGGTCTCGGTCGGTGGAGTGGGTGTGGGCGCCCGCGACGTCACCCCGGAGGCCACCGAGCCGCTTCTGGATCGGCGACTGCGCGGTATCGAGGAGGCGGTTCGGAGCTCGGGCCTGGCCGCGGGCGCCACCGACGGCGGACTTTCGCGCGGGCTGGCCGGAATCTCGGGGCAGACGCTCGTGGTCAATATCGCCGACTCACGGGCAGCGGTCCGTGACGGGATGGCGACCGTGGCGCCTCTCGCAAAACATGTGATCTCGAATATCAGGGATTTCTGACAGCGTCGGATTCACGGACTCGGACGGGGTGACTTGTTGTCCGGACATGAGGCCGACGGCAGTGGTGACGCGGCGCACAAATACGAATTGACGCATGGATCGACTGATCCAGATTTGGCCGATGAGCAGTCGGTTCGTGTTCGTGACGCCGCGCGACGCCGGCGTGACCTGGATGCGATCTTCGGTGATTCGTTGCCCGAAACAACTCGCGACGAACGTGATCTGCGTCACACAGACGAGGGTCGTGCTCGCTACGACCACGACCGGCCACCCCACTACGAGTAGCTGCCTTAGCGCCGACAGCAGCCAGTTTTCCTGTCATTAACATTCGGCATTGTTCCGATTACTGAGGGCAGATGCATGATAGTGAATGAATTCCCTGAGACACGGCTGATTCCAGCTGTTGCCCTCTTTGTGACCTCTCAGATAGCGTTCGCACGGACTACACCGGTACCCAGCGTGGAGGACCGGTAGCGGGTCCTGCAGAACCACGCGAGTGGCGATGTAGTGGTGGCGAGGGTGGTTCACCTCGCGTTAACCCTGTCTATGCGATCGGGTTACGTGAGTCGGACACGATGCCTTCGACCGC